>JAIRUO010000211.1 GCA_031254385.1 Treponema sp.
TCTTCTCCAAAAAAAACTTCGTCAAATACAATTTCCTTCTGCATCTCGGCGTAAACCCCGTCTGCAAGGCGGAGCCATGCTTCCATGCAGCTATGAATCAGCGCAGGATTATCGTAAAACATATACAACAAGTCAACCGGCCCAATTAAACTGCGAAGGTACATATAGCCGCCCACAAGGTTTGCACAGACAATCTGCCCTTCTGCGACTGCGACAGATGCAGCGTCTAGCTTTTTTTGTATCCCTGGCTTTCTTTCAGGGCTGGAAGAGTCCATGCGCCAAAGGCATTTTTCTTCCCAGCTCTTTTGGTCTTTTACAGGGTGATCAACAAATTCGGGCATGAAGCCGCTACGGCGGCCTTTAAAACATTTGACCCCGCGGCCCGAAGTGTCCTGAACAAGTTCGTAGTCTCCCATGTCCTGCAGAACTTTCTCCTCAAACACCGGGCTGAACCCCGCCTCGCACCAGCCAAGGTTCGACAATTTGATTTTACCCGAAGGATCAAAACCAAAAAGTGCGTCCAGTTCCGCATTATTGGCATTAGGGCTGATGCGGCCTTCTTGCTTCCACCTGTCAAGAACATAGAACCCGAATTCCTGCTGATAAACAGGCGCGTCTTTTTTTAGGGCATAAAAGTCCCTCATCTTTTTTGCGCCAGGCGACATGGCTTCTAACGCCGGAATGGTCATATTAGGCATCATTATTTTCACCTGAGGTCACGATGTCTGATATTTTCACATGACCTCCAAAAAAGGAATGCAGACAAGATTCATTGCGTGCTTAAGTACGCAAAGCACGGCCCGCGAAAGGGCAAGCCGTGCCGCTGCAAGTTCCGGCGTTTCCGCGTTGAGTATGGGGCAGTCGTGGTAAAAGCGGCTAAAGGCCTTTGATACATCGTAAAGATAGGTCGCAATAACAGAAGAATCCACATTAGCCGCTGCCAGGGCTAGCGCTTCATCGTACGCGCCAAGGATTTTGACTAAATCCCATTCAGCATCAGATTTCAACAGGGACAAGTCCAGAGAAACATCGGCCTCTGGCCCTGATTCGCTGGACTTACGAATCAGCGACGAAATTCGCGCACCCATATATTGAAGATATGGGCCTGTATTGCCTGTAAAGGACAGGGATTCTTTTGGATCAAAGAGCATGTCCTTTAAGGGCGAAACCTGAACCAGATAATAATGAAGCGCACCCAGTGCGACTTTTTCCGCAGTTCCCTGAGTATCCCCGACAATTTCTTCCCTATCCTTGCCGCGTATTTCTTCAAGGGCTAAGTCCTTTAGGCTGTCAATAAGGTCGTCAGCGTCAACCACGGTTCCTTCGCGGCTCTTCATCTTGCCTTCCGGAAGGTTCACCATGCCGTAGGAAAGGTGGTAAAGGTTTTTTGCCCAGTCAAAACCTAGCTTTCCCAATATGGTAAAGAGGACTTTGAAATGGTACTGCTGCTCTGAGCCCACCACAAAAATCAGTCGGTCAAAGGCCCAGTCATTATGCCGAAAAATGGCAGTGCCTATGTCCTGTGTTATATAGATGGAAGTCCCGTCTTTGCGTATAAGTACCTTTTTATCCAGCTTTTCCGCTGTCAAGTCCGCCTGTATTGATCCGTCCTCTTCCCTTTGGAAAATGCCTTTTTCAAGCCCCTTAAGGATCTCATCTTTTCCCAATAAATAGGTCTTACTTTCATAATAGTATTGATCAAAATGAACCCCGGTACGCTCGTAAGTTTTCTTCATGCCCTCAACAGCCCAAGAATTCATCTTCTTCCAGAGTTCAACGGTCTCGCTGTCTCCTGCCTCCCAGAGCCGGAGCAGTTCTCTGGCTTCCGCCATGACCGGGGTCTGGGCCTCAGCTTCGTCCTTATTAACCCCCTGCTTCACGAGTTCATCGGTCTGGGCTTTCAACTCCGTGCTGAAATTAACGTACCAATCCCCAACAAAACGGTCGCTCTTTACGCCTTCCGATTCCGGCGTTTTGCTCTGACCGTATTTTTTGTAAGCCAACATGGATTTACAGATATGAATGCCCCTGTCATTAATGATGCAGACCCTACGCACTTTTGCGCCGCAGGCTTCAAAAATCCGCGAAATGCTTTCCCCAAGAACGTCGTTGCGCAGATGTCCCAGGTGGAGCGGCTTATTTGTGTTGGGGCTTGAATACTCCACCATGATGCGCTGGCCGTTCAGGGTTCCGGGCCTGCCAAAATCTTTTGCAGTCATTCCTGCAAGGATTTCCTTGGCAGCGGAGCCTCGGTCAATGCGTATGTTCACATAGGGGCCTACGGCTGTAACTGAATCCTCGCTGGACGATTCTTTGGCAAGTGCCGCGCAGACCATAGCCGCAATCTGAGGCGGCCCTTTGCGCAGGAGTTTCGCATAACTGAACATGGGAAAGCCTATATCCCCCATTTCAGGTTGCGGCGGATTTTCTGCAACAATTTTTGCTGCGTCCAGAACTTCGCCGCTTCCGGCTTCTTTTAAGAGCGTATTTAACGCATTTGCTATTCTTTTTTTCCAGCACTCTTTGTAGTCGTACATTGCTCTCCCTAAAAATATCCTGCCATGGCAATCATGTGTGTAAAATTCGTGCCTTCGCGGCGGAATGAACCTAGCCGTTCATCGGTAAAGGTGCAATCAGCGCAAACCGCGATATTTTGTACTCCCGCACCTGCAAGCAGCCTGGCATTCGCGGCCTGCATATCCAGGTAAAATCCTTTATCGCGGCACACAGTAACCGGCCCCAGAGGCCAGGGCGTATCACTCGCAACAAGGGAGGAAGATTCACCAAACTCTTGTTCAAAGGACTCTGCCCGATCTTTATCCACCTTATAACAGCAGGAACGTATACAGGGTCCAAGCACCGCAGCAACTGCTTCCGTCCGGGTTCCCCATTTCTGCTTCATTAATTCTAAAGCATTCAGAACAATCCCCGTTCCTTTCCACCCTGAATGAAGAAGGGCAAAACCGCAGCTTTCGCTGTCAAATAAATAAACAGGAAGGCAGTCTGCCACCGTTATGCTAAGGCATATACTCCCCTCGGTAATGAGGCCGTCCGCTTCCGCTCCACGGCACAGATTTTTGCTGTCCGCTTCAATGGTTTTTCGGGAGTGAACCTGTTTCAGAAAAGCTACGCGATCAGGGTCTAGGTACAAAGCATTAAACAGGCGCTGCCGATTTGGGTTTACTTCGCCGGATTTATCAGGGCATACCATATCTCCGCAACTCCGTGAAGAAATAAGACAGAATGGCTCTTCAACAGGCTGACCATCCATAATAAAGGGAAAAAACGCCAGCTTCTCGTTTTCCATAGTCTTAAATTCCAAATTAAAAGAATAAACAGTAGCCATAATTTTTACCTGATATCCAGGCTGTCAATTTCATCCAGAATTTCAAGAGTTTTCTGGAATTTTTGAACAGCTTCGTTAATGCTCTTAATAAACTCTCCGCTATCGTCCGAAAGTTTAGCCAAATTGGACAGAGGAAAATATCTTCCCCCTGCATCCATCCCAAGTATGCCCCCTAAAACGTATATCATGCTAGTAACAGAACGCCGCGCATCTTCGATTATGGCAACAGCATCAGAAGAAGCTTCATCGGAAATTATTTGAATTTTCCGGCTCTTTATTACCAAAGAACACACTTCGTGCCTGGCCTGGACATAACGATTACCGTAATCGCCAGAAGGGGCAATCTGGCTTTCCAGTTTTTTAATCATGTCGTCCATCTTTATCAATCTATTGTAACATTCATTATATTCATTGCGGTTTTCTTTCTTGCTGAATTCTCCATCAAGCAGAATGGACTTTAAGGTTACATTTATATCCGGCATGAACACAGATGAATAAAAGCTAAGGAGGAATGAAAGGTTCAATGCCCCTTTTAAGGGGAACCCTTCAGGATTGGTTTCGGATTCCGTATGGCCCAGTATTGTGAGATTCGCGCCATTTAGAAAATCACCTAATGAAATAAGCAATTCCTGCTGACGACGATTGCGAAAATGCAAAATTATTTTATCTTCTGCCAAGCGTTTCCAGTAATCACGGTATACCGAGTACCAGTCCTCTCCTCCGGAAATTTCCCGGGGCCGCACAGAGTTATTCCTGCCAGCACAGCGTAAAAGATTTGCAAGGGGTACCTGTCTGTTAAAACCCCGGATCACTACCAGTGCTTCTTCTGCTTTTGTCATTAGCGCGTGTATCTCTTTGCTCATCTCAAAGCCCTTCTCAGAAGCCCTTTCTTGTAAAAGAAAAACAAAGAGCGATTCCAAAAGGGCCATAGGGGGAATTTCTTTAAAAGAAAAAAGAATATTACTAAGTGAAATCAGCATCTCTTTAATTATATTAATTGAACAGGTATTACCATTTTTTGACGAGTCAAAGCTAAAGGCCATTATTATCCTGTCATAAGGAAAAACAGACAATTCTTTTAGGCAGAACAAAATACGGGCATCAAAATACATAGCGGCCCTGTGTTCTTCAGTAATGCCCCTTAACGCATCTTCCACGACGCGCAATCCAATCTGCCTCATCTCTGATTGAGAAACATGAGGATTTTTTTCTTCCAGAGACACGGGGTTTACGGTGTCTGTAAGCTGGGCATGGACAGAGGCCATTTCCAAAGACCCCAAAAACGCGTAAAAGGCGCCTTTGTCCCTGTTAAAGCCTGCATCCAGGGCTGTATAAAAAAAGCGTGATGCGGTTTTTAGCCTATCCAGATGGGCATAAAAGCCCTGAAGCAATTTTCCGCTTTGATAATCGAACAGGCCGGGACAGCGCTCATTGATGATCTGTCCCTGTGTAGATACCTGCTGTTCCTCGAAAACCTTAACCGGCAGCTTGCTTCTTAAAATGCCAAGGATAAAATACCATAGCCTGTAATACCAGGCCAGGCGGAAATATTGCTCCTCAATATCCAGATTAAAGCCTGTTTCTTTTTCCGCCACGTATAGTGGCTCCTGTGAAATTAAAGACTGACTTTTAAGCTTTTCCAATAGGCTCTGCCGCTCACTCAGGGATAAGCTAGAGACGAGCCTGTCAAAATGCTCATTGTCTGTCATAAACTAAACTATACTTAATTAAGTATAGTTTGTCTTTCGGTCCATGAGCTTACTTTTGACGGTCGAAAAATCCAATCTTATACCCAACGCTCAATCCAACGGTCCAGTGATTCCAATGAATTAACTTTGGCTCAGGAAAATTGGAATTGTTATTATACGTGATAATCTCGCCAATTGAGTATATGAAGTTTGCGTCAATTACAAAGGCTCCCATATTCCCGCCTCTAACGCCAAATTGAAATCCGCCCCCCACTCCAAGAAACGGATATTTGGCATAAGTATTGGACGTATTCAGTGTAGAATTTATCGCCACGTATGGTTCCAGCATAAAATATGTGGATGGCTTAATGGGGAACTTTAGCTGAAATCCGATGCCCGGTAGAAAAGAGTTACTAACAGGGTCTCCGAATGTCATATCGAAAATTACTTCGGCGCTCATCCAGTTAAGGAACTGGAATTCCAAACCAACTGTAAATCCGGGCATTGGCCTTACTTTGTGATCAAGCTGGCTATATTCTAACGTGCTAGGCTTATAAATACTAGTACTTCCTAACAGGCCATCAGGTTTTAGCTGATAGTACATTATTGGATAACTAAAGGCCGTACGCAGATATATCCATTTATTCCGCCATGCATCCGATTCTTCAACGATTTCTATACCACTTAACTTTGTAAAGGGAACATTTGCCATGGCTTCATAAAGGAGGAAGAGATTAAACTGGTTCATTTCCTCCAGTTCTGTAAAGGGAAAGGCAAAAGCAACAACTTCAGTATTCTCTTCGTTATTTAAGAGGGATATAGTTAAAATAAATTGGGCTTCATCCGGAGGGGCTTGTTCCTCTGTCCCGTCATCGTAGAGAACCATATTGGGTTTTACTTCAAGATTGAGAGTATAGTCAGCTTCATCGGCGGTCTCAGCCACAGCATATCCGGCGCCAATAGTTTCCATTATGAAATTATCCCGAAAATATACCGCTTGCTCAGGGCTGGCCACAACAGGCGCTACATAGACACGAATATCATCCCTTGTCTGTGAAAAGATTGATGCCGCCGCAAAACCCATTAACATTAAAAAAATATATTTTGTTTTCATACTTTAAAAGTAATAAATTCCTGCGGATTATTCAAAAAAAATACAAAAAGATATTAAAAAAATTAGGGCTTTTTTTAGAATTTCAGGCAAAAAACTCCAAAATAAACAAAAAAGCCCGGCGACTTTCTACTCTCCCGCGCCTCCGGGGCGCAGTACCATCGACGTTGGGGGGCTTGACTTCCGTGTTCGGAATGGGAACGGGTATGGCACCTCCACCATTATCACCAGGCATTATTACCTTTGCTTTTCGGGGTTTGGGGGTCCGACCGCTAATTTTCATTTTAGTGGTCGGATAAAGCACTTTGTGCTTTTTAGCGAACAATAATATGGTCAAGCCTCACGGCAGATTAGTAGCGGTCGGCTGAACACGTTGCCGTGCTTAGACCTCCGCCCTATCAACCAGGTAGTCTCCCTGGTGCCTTCAGGGGGATTATATCCCCGGGGATGGTTTATCTTGAGGGGGGCTTCCCACTTAGATGCCTTCAGCGGTTATCCCTTCCGTACGTGGCTACCCGGCACTTGCCCTTGGCAGGACAACCGGTACACCAGAGGTACGTCCATTTCGGTCCTCTCGTACTAAAAACAGCTCCTCTCAACCATCC
>JAIRUO010000223.1 GCA_031254385.1 Treponema sp.
TGCATAAAAACCAGAGTTGCCAGAATCCCAATCCCAATAACAACTACCGCGCAGCCTATAATAAAAAGGGTAGACTGAAAAACCAAAGGCCAGAACTGTCCATCCTGTCGGAGTTCATAGACCGCAATGGTCAGAGAAAATAAAAACATGGGGATCAGGGCATAACGTCCTATACCAATGGCCAGCTTTTCCACCCAGTCCAGGGCACCCAGAATATTGGAATTATCGGAAGGTAGCAACATTCCTGCAATAAAGCCCAGAATAATACCTATTAAAAATTTTAGCCAGATTTTCATTGGTTAATAATACTTAAAACTAATATTCCCTTCAAGCGAGCTATGGAGTTTTTGGCAATTCTTTGATAGTATTTAAAATATATGGAACGAACTTTTGTGATGCTTAAGCCCGGCGTTCTACCGCGGCGTATTGTTGGAGACGTTATTGATCGTTTTGAGCGGAAAGGGCTAAAAATTACAGCCCTAAAACTTCTGCGGCTGGATAAATCCATGGCAGAAGCCCATTATGCCGAGCATAAGGGCAAAGACTTCTACGAAAAACTAGTAGAATATTCCGTTTCGGGGCCAGTTATAGTCATGGTTCTGGAAGGGGAAGACGCAATAATCATGACCCGCCGCCTGGCAGGGCCCACCAGTAACCTGGAATCACAGCCGGGAACCATCAGGGGGGATTATGCTGCCTGTGTAAGGCTCAACATAGTTCACGCTTCCGATTCTCGGGAAAGCGCCGCCCGGGAGCTAGCGCTCTTTTTTAAAAAAGAAGAGATCTTTTCCTGGGAAGACGGGAATGCCCAATGGTTTGTACCTGACAAAATATGAAACATTATTTCTATAATCAAATCAATTTAAAAATTATAGGCATGATGCTCATCCTGTTCGCTTTTGCAACTGTTGTTATAAGTATCATAAACCAGCAAAACATACGGAAAATGTATGAGAAGGTTTTTACGGAAAGAGTACTCCTGTCCAACAGCCTGATTGCAACCGTTGTAAGCGGGGATGACATTTGCAGTTATGTAACATGGCTGCGGAATCAGGACGAAGAATTCAAACAAAAGCAAATTGATTTTTACAATAATAGAGAAGATTATTATGCCTTCCAACAGAAAGGGGCTACCGAAGAAGAGCTTATGGTTTATCTAAACCGTATGAAGGAATTCCATTACGAAATGAGCGACCTAAAAAACGAACTCTACTGGAAAGTGGTGGATAGCCTAAGGCACTTAAGGGATGTCAGCGAATCAAAGTACATTTATGTTTTTGCTGACACTGACGTGCGTACGGATGACGGCCAATTACTCTATACCTATATTTTTGACGCAAGTGACGACAATGTATATGACGATCCAGACAGTGACGGGCTTGGAACCGTAGAACCAGGCGAAGATATCATACTAACAATATATGAAACCAAAAAGGCCATGAATACGGTTATGTATTACAAGGGAAATTACGGCGAGTTATATTTTGCGTATGCCCCCATTTTGGACAGTAACGGCGATGTTATCGCAATACTCGGAACCGATGTTGCCCTTGAAGAGATGCGCGAAGAAATAAGAAAATCGACGCTTTTATTCAGCCTGATCTTTATATCCTTTATAGTGATAATAAGCGTGATCATTTATTTTTTTATAAAACGCAATGTAACAAGGCCACTGGCTGAATTAACCGTTACTACAAAGAAAATAGCAGACGGCGATGTTTATACCAACGTGCCCAATACCGCGCTTAGGCAGAACAGTGAACTGGGAATACTGGCCCTCGCAATAAATGACATGAGCGGCGTTTATCAAAGGATAATTAAAAGCACAGAAGAGACTTTTAGCGCAAGTAAAATCGGGAAGCTGGATGTGCGCAATGATTCTGCAAGCTACAAAGGAGATGTAAAAAAAGTTATTGAGCATATAAACGATACTCTTGATGCCATGACTTTATACTTAAACAGCGTACCCGAAGGCATTTTTATAATGAACAAAAAATTTGAAACATACTTTAGGAACGAACAATACGAAAAATTTTTTGGAAATATGTCGGCAGCAGATTTTATGTCGAAAATCCTTGCACAAGACGAAGAAGGCGCACAGCCTTCTATTGAAGAAATACTGGCGCAGGAAAACAATAACATATCGGCATGGATTAATGATATGTGCTTTTCCATAACCCTAAAAGAAATTAATCTGGGCGAAGCGCGCGAAAACAGCGTTCTGGTAATAGCGGTTAACGTAACTGATCTGATGAGGGAAAAAGAAAATGCGCAGGCGGCGGCAAAGGCAAAAAGCGATTTCCTTTCCCGAATGAGCCATGAGATGCGCACCCCCATGAACGCTATAATCGGAATGACCCAAATTGCGGAAAATACCTATGATACTTCAAAATGGAAATACTGCCTTTCTACAATAGGCACTTCATCAAAACTGCTTTTGGGAATTATAAATGATGTTCTTGATATGTCAAAAATAGAGGCCGGAAAGTTCGAACTGGAAAATGTGATTATCAATCTTGAAAAAATGCTTATAAATATCTGCAATATAATGAATGAAAACATGCAAAAAAAGAAAATAAAATTCAGTGTATCCCTGGCAAATGATGTGGGTCTGGATTACTCAGGAGACGAGCTAAGGCTTTCTCAAGTTATCACCAATTTACTGTCCAATGCTGTTAAATTCACCCCGGAAAAAGGGAAAATCGAATTAAGAATTGAAACGCAATCCAAAGAAGGCGATTTTGCCACCCTGCATTTTACCGTCTCTGATACGGGAATAGGTATAGAAAAAAATCAGCTTAACCGCCTGTTCACATCTTTTGAGCAGGCTGACGGCACCATTACGCGAAGATTCGGCGGTACGGGGCTTGGCCTTGCCATTTCTAAAAACATTGTAGAGAAGATGGGTGGCAAAATATGGGTAGAATCTGAATATGGTAAAGGATCGAATTTCCATTTTACGGTAAAACTGAAGAGTTCTCCCAGTCAGGAATTAACCGACCCTAGAGGAATCGATCCAACCGAAATCAACAATGCAATTAGTAATAGTATTGAAGAAACAGATACTCAGCCGTTTGTGCCGCAAAAGGTTCCGGACTTCTCTGGCGTTAACATACTCCTTGTGGACGATGTGGAGATTAATCGGGAGATATTCATCGCGCTACTGGACGGGACAAAAGTCAGTATTGACACAGCCGACAATGGCATTAGAGCTGTTTCAAAATTCAAGGATAATCCCGACAAATATGATATAATTATAATGGACATCCAGATGCCGGAGATGGACGGCTATGAAGCAACGAGAATTATTCGCGCTATGGACCTACCGGAAGCAAAATCCATACCGATCATTGCCATGACAGCAAACGCGTTTAAGGAAGATATTGA
>JAIRUO010000227.1 GCA_031254385.1 Treponema sp.
AAAAAAAGGCCGCCGCCGATAAGGAGGAAAACGGCGGCGGCACGAAGGGTAGAAAAAAATTTGGAGGTATGCCAGGTATTAATCCGAATCTGTTGATTAATTCGGATTCCTACCCTGCCCTTCTCCACGGATAACAATTATGCCATTGAAAGGTTACAGTTTTATTAAATTTATGTAACGCAATCCCATGGAAATACGAAAATTCGCAGCCATATCTGCGGCAATATTAAAACCCTGCCCGCTATTACTAAAATAAGACTGCCATGCAAGCTCTGTAAAAAGCGAGAGAGAACCCCTGGAAACCTGTATGGGGAAGGCCAGAGAAACTCCGACTTCTCCCAGCCAGCTAAAACCAGAATTATAGGCCCGGCCATCCACGCCAATAGTAGGTTCCCCGATCGTATAAGCAGGACCGATAAAGACCTGAAAAGTATCTGTGCCAAAGGCCAATGTGACAGGGAGCCTTGTAATGCCCAGGAACCTATCCCAGGTAGGGCGTATTTCCAATGCTATTTGAAGAGAATCACTAAAAAGTCCTTTGTAACCTACTTTTGCCTGGAAGGATATACCCCGGAATAAGGAACCATCTATAAATCCTCCAAAAGACGAGCTCAGGCCCAGACCTGCAAAAAGGCCGCTTGAGGCTGCCCACGGTTCGGAGTTCGTTGCCCCTGGTCGTGAAGGCGATATGCCAAAAGACCCACCGGCGCTAGTCGCAGCGCTAACTGGTGTTCCATTGCCAAAAACTTGTTCGGCTTCTTCATCCCAGGGAAGGGCCCTGCCCCCGCCTATAAATGTTCTTTGCCAATATGATTCGTCCAGGCGGTTGTACATTACTCCGGTACTTACTCCCTCGGACGGGGAATGGATAAACCGCCCGTTTCCGGCGTATATCCCCACATGGGAAACCCCGCTTCCGCTGGTATTAAAGAAAACCAGGTCTCCGGGCCGCATATCGGCGGTAGGGATCTTCTCGGCCCAGGTATACAGGCCCTCCGAAGACCGGGGAACCTGAATATTCAAAGCATCCTTAAAGCTGGCATAAACCAGCCCCGAACAATCAATGCCCCGTGAATCGGCCCCGCCGTAGCGGTAAGGGGTTCCCAGGTAGGATTCTGCGGCAGCAAGGAGTTTGGTTCGCGCGGAGGCAGCCGTATTACCTTCCAGGTTCCTTCCCTGAATGGGAACAGCAGGATAAATACACCCACCGGCCAGGAATATTACGAGGAAAATCAGGACGGTAAAAGAACTCTTCATCCTATTAAGATTTCTTACACTCATTAAGTTATTATCGGAAGAAAAGCCGTATAGCAGACCATTTTATCATCGTATATATTGAAGACTCCTTGCCTGCTCCATTAGAAGGGTTTTGCTTCTTGTCAGCGTTTCAATATCGCCAGATATTTCATCATCAGGGCCTTCTTCCAGAAAACTTTCTAACAGCTTTATCTGGCTGTCAACCAGTAAGATCGCAGTGTAATACTGCCTCTGGTTTACAAGGTTACTTAGCTCCTTTAATATAAAAGCGGTATTTTGTAAGATGGTGAACTTTCTTACCGAATGATCAATTTGAGCGGAATAAGCATCATAATCATCGGTATATCTTACCTGCAATGGGAAAACACGGTATATGGTTTTTCCTTGCGTGTATGAGTAATATTCAACACTGACAAAACCAACCGGCGCAATCCTGTTTGACGAGATTTCCCTGTAATACTGATTGGCCGCAGTTGCAATACTCGCGCCAATCCTTAGATAATACAGATAAATTCGGGTGTCATCCGCATCCATGTTTTTTATGTTATTCGATCTTGTGTGGGTGTAATTGGCATTCACAGGAGTAAAATTAGTAACCGGATACCATTCATTACGGTAATCAAATCTAGTTTCAGTAATCCAGGGCATGAGCGATAAATTTATCTTAATATTTTCGATTGTTGGATACACAAAACGGTCGTAATCGCCCCAAATTTCTTCTTCCAGTTCTATAGGAGAATTAATAAAATAGGTATTACCCCCTGCATTCTTCAATGATTGATTCATAGTCGCCCAATTTGGAACTTCGCCGTATCCCAAATACGAAAAACTGATATTGTTCTGGGCCTGAAGGTTTATCAAAAAATCAAAATATTCCCGTTCTCTGGCAGCATTATTGCTTCGTAGCAGATCGGAATCTGTCATCCAAAAAAACCGGGTGTTATAACTATTGCCGATGGCTTCCATACACCTAAAAGACTGATCCAAAATAGCGTCAATGGCAAACACCTTCCTGGTATTCTGTATTTGATTAAGTGCGCCTATAATGGCGTTACTATCAGGTATGTAAATTATTTCATTTGTTGCTGTATTAAAGATTCCAAGAACAGCATCGGATTGCTGTGCCTGCCTTATTCTTTGCAGTACCGCAATAATTGAATTTTTCCACTCTGGCTGCAGCAGCACGTTGGGGTTATGAATAAAGAGGATGAAATTCCCTTCATTTCTGCTAAAAAAACTTTGTTCATTTACTCTAAGGCCGATTAGCAGATTGAAACTATCTCCTATACTTAAAACTTGCCCTTTCTCCAGTTTGACAAATACAGACAGATCCTCCGATGGGTTCATATCATAGGGAAAAACATAATCGTTAATGTATTCATAAGCATCGACCATTGCAGGACTAACAAACTGACCGCCTTCAATGGTGTTGGTATTGGTATCCCTGCCAGATTGCGCCTGTCCGCCGGCAAAAACGGTAAAGGGTATAAAGGTAAAAATCAGAATAAAAGCAATATTTTTCATTTTAATGCCTCCTGTATTGGATACAAGCGTTTTATTAGGCACAGTATGCCAATATCAACTACTCTGATAAATATTCTAATAATCTCTTTTGATATTCGGTTAATATCTCAATGCTATTTGCTACTCTGCTATCAGGTTTATACCATGCATATTTAGAAAAATATGTTTTCCACTCATCTGTTCTAAATTCGTAGCCATATAGAGCGTACATTGCATTTATTGTTACCCTCTTATCATAAGCACTTAACTTATTCAGGTAATCTAAAATTCTTTCATCTTGCAGCCCCGTTCTTGCTATAGAAATTTTTAGATCTTCTCTCCATTCATATCTAATTAACATAGTTGCATAAGTAAAAGGAGACATGACAAATTCATATTTTACAGGGTAGTTAAGTTCAAAATCCCACATAATTAGTGGTAATGGCGGATCGGCAGCTATAGGATTAATTCCGTTATTTGTCAATTGAAGTGAAAAGCCATTTGGATTATCTATGCCAAATGCTCCTCTGGACTTTTCGTATAGCCAGCCATTGAATCTTAAACCTGAATAACCGCTTTCAGAAAAATCGTAGAAAGCAATGTTATCATTTGTTTTTACCAACCCATTTCTATTGATGATTAAATACTGGATTATTCTTTCACCGCCTATTTTTATGATAACGCCGTCTGTAAAGGGTATTACGGTATCGCTAACCGTTACCTGCCTATTATTGTATGGTTTATAGAACAGGAATGTTTGCGTATCGGGAACATTGAAACTTAGATCTAAAACACTATAGCTGTCCAATAGAGCGTTACTATCAATAAATTGTTTTGCTATGCCTAATTCATACTCAAGTTCCGAATTGTTTTCTATAAACCTGAAAGGCACATACATTTTTCGTATATTTAAATATTCTTCCATAGTTCTTCTTGTTAAAGGTGTTTGCATCATAGTGCCATTAGTACTTCGATGTTTTAAATTAAGAGATAATGCTCCGTTGCTAAATTTTATTATATATATATTATTTATAACGATATCATTTACACTAGCACCAAATTTGTTATCTTTTCCGGTTTCTTCTAAAATGATATTGTCCACAACCAGTTTATACGGATAAAAATTTTCAGCAGTCAAACTAAAATTTTCATCATACTCTTTTAAATAAAAAATACCGTCATCAGAAAATTCAAGTTCAACATATCCACGAATAATACTTATTAACCATGTTCCTATAATGTCTTTTAGCTGTAAACTAGGGGGCTCAGGAGCGGGATTTACAATACTGTTACCTTCGGCTGGCTGTTTATCAGTAGGGTCAGAAGTGGAGTTTTCATAGCTGACAGAATTTTGGGAAGAATCGATATCGGATACAAGATTGTGCGCTTCCGTATTTTGTCCCTGTCTATTGCAACTGCATACAATAATAATGAAGGCAATTGCTATAAATTTTTTCATAGTCTTCCTCTATTAAAAAGATTATAGCATTTTATAATAAATGTCAAGTGTTTTTGTATAAAAAACAGTTGGGCATCCTATCCAACCGGCCGTTTCCCAAGCGCCCTTTTCAAAGCCTCCATATCCGCCTCCGCGCTAAGGCCGTTAGGCGCAAGTTCCTCGACCGTTATGTCTAATTCAAAGGGCCTGCGGCCAACGTGTTCGGGATAATGCGCGTCAGATGATGTCGTAAGTGGATAGCCAAGAGTGTCAAGGGGCTGGCCGTTTGAAAGCGCGGGAATGCGTGTACATTCAACGGCTGTCCAGGGGCCCTTTATCATTGTTCCCAATTGGCTGGTTATGGAAAAAGCCGGCCTGTCAACGTGGGCCGGAATGACAATGCCGCCGTATTCTATTGCCTTGGGGCCTATGGCATCTACCGATATATCAAGGGGGTTTACCAGATAATATTCTACCTCGCCCTCGACATTGTCTTCTTCGTCAACATAAACCTGATCACCGGTTTTCTCAGGGTTATTAAGAAAGGGCAGCAGTATGCTGTAGGCGTATTCGCTAAATGAGAGGCTGGCTTCAAGGTTTGTAAAGAGGCAGAGTATGTGAATTTCTTCTTGCGTGGTTGCCTCAAGGCCAAAGAGTGGAACTATGCCGCGCCTTGGGCAGAGTTTGGCGAATGCGGGACAGTTAAGGCTAGAATTATGATCGGTAAGTGCCAGCACCTGTATTTTCCTGTTAAAAGCTATTTCGACTAACGCGCTTGGAGACAGATCAAGGGAACCACAGGGCGAAAGGCAGGAGTGATTATGAAAATCCGCAAGAATGGCCATTAATTTTTCCGAAGGAGGTTATAGAGTTTTCCTGATACGGTATATTGGTTTTCTTTGGTAAGGAGTACGGCAATGCCTTCGTCTTTTGCGGATTCCAGCATGTCTTCGGGCAGGGGCCGGTTGTTGCAGATAATGATGCAGTTGACGTTTACCAGAGTAGCAACAGCCACCGTATTCTTGTGCGCCTGAATGGTTATTAGAGCGCCCCCTTCTTTCGCGTAAGCCATTACGTCAGATAACAGATCGGAAGTATAGGCCCCCTGCAATTCTTCATCGTTAAATTCATCCTGGGCAATTTCCGCGCCCAGTGCCGCGCTTACTTCTCTGATGGTCATATCAAGCCTCGTCTTTTGGGGAATTTATAAATATCACGGAGCGGACGGTAGTGCCGACTCCGACCGTGGACTCAATGGTAAATTCGTCAGAATTGCGCTTGGTATTAGGCAGCCCCATTCCCGCGCCAAAACCAAGGGAGCGTATCCATTCGTCAGCAGTGGACCAGCCTTCTTGCAAAACCAGGTTTATGTCGGCTATGCCGGGACCCGTATCGGAAGCGACAATAATAATTTTGTCCGGCTGTATAGAACAACTGATGGTTCCTCCCATAGAATGAACCACCAGGTTAATCTCCAGTTCATAACTGGCAATGGCAACACGGCGTATGATCTTGGGATCAATGTTCCTGGCTTTTAGGGCCTTCTTAATTTCCGTGGAAGCCTTTCCGGCCAGTTCAAAATCATGCTTTGGCACGGCAAAATCCATCTCCGCAGATTTATCCGGCGTCTTGGCAGTCGTTTGGTGAATTTTCTCCAGCCTAAGCACTTCTCTATTCATCTCCACAAGAAGGGCCCGTATCACGTCATTGGAAGTAAGTATCCCCACAAGTTCTTTCTTCTTGTTAAGAACCGGAAAACGCCCGTAACGGTATCTGTTAAGAAAAGTAATAGCAAAGGAAAGGGGCATGTCATCTTCCAGGACGATAACGTTTTTGGTCATCTTGTCTTCGACTTTCGCCTCAATGCAGCCTTGGTCAAGGGCTTTTATAATATCTTCGATGGAAACTATCCCCAAAAGAAAACGACCCTCTGTAACAGGGAGGCCCGTAATATAATTCTCCCTCATTAAATCCTGAATAAAGCGCATGGTATCGCCCTTGTTTGCAGTGATAAGCGAGGTACTCATTACATCCTTTATCTTGAGCTGGTATATGAGTTCCAGCACTACAGAAGGAGCGTCTACAGTATTGATAGGAATGCCTTCGATTGCCTGGTCCGGTTGGCTCTTTGAAATATTATCGCTCATTAATAACTCCATCTTAGCCGCGTTAGCGGCGACCCTAATCGAACAGCACCGCAATGAGGTGCTGATTACTCCTTTTCAAAAAGGATCATATAAATAGAATAAACCCGTGATCGTAACTGCGCAAGGGTGTCCCTACTCCCCATTCCCTAATCCCCATTCCCTAGATATAATAAAGCAATGGGAAAGGTATACGTGTTTGTCAACCAAAAGGGCGGAGTGGGCAAGACTACTTCTGCCATTAACCTGGGCGTTTATCTGGCGGAAGAAGGGAAATCGGTTCTGCTGGTAGACTTTGATTCCCAGGCTAATCTTTCCAGCGGGGTAGGAATAAGCAAGAAAAATGCGAACCCCGGAATTTATGAGCTTATTTCGGGGCTTGCTTCTATTGATGATGTTATCCGGCCCACCGGAATTCCCAATGTATCTGTAATTCCCGCTGGAATTGATCTGTCCGGTGCAGCGGTTGAACTAATTGATCAGGAGGGAAGGGATCTATTTCTTAAAAAAGCTCTGGAACCTGTTAGAAAAATATACGATTACATACTGATCGATTGCCCGCCTAGCCTTGGCATCCTTACCCTTAACGGGCTTAGCGCGGCTGACGGTGCGCTTATTCCCATGCAATGCGAATACTTCGCTATGGAAGGGCTGTCCCATCTGCTTCAGGCGGTGCGAAGAATTAAAAAGAGTCTGAATCCCAAGCTAGAAATAGGGGGTATTTTCTTTACCATGTATGACTCCAGAACCAGGCTTGCCCAGCAGGTTGTTAAAGAAGTTTCTGGCTATTTTAGAGATAAAGTTTTTAGCACCATAATTCCCAGGAATGTCAGGCTGTCCGAAGCCCCGTCGCATGGGCTGCCCATTTCCAAATATGATTCCCAATCAAGCGGGGCCAAGGCATACCAAAGCCTGGCAAAGGAGGTATTGCAAAGTGGCCTCTAAACGCGGGCTAGGCAAGGGCATAGCGGCCCTGCTCCCTGATGAAGAAGATGGCGATATTACGCTCGTCCCTAAAACAAAAACACAAGACGGCGAAATATCTGATGAGGTAAGGCTCATCCCTTTGGGAAAAATTATCGCCAATCCTGAACAGCCCAGAAAGATCTTTGACGAGGGCGATTTGGCGGAACTGGCGGATTCCATACGGGAACACGGAATTATTCAGCCCATAATTGTGGAAGAGACAGGAAATGACGGTTACACGATAATTGCAGGAGAGCGCCGTATACGCGCCGCGAAGATGGCTGGCCTTAAAGAAGCGCCCGCAATTATACGCAAATATTCTGACGAAAAACGCATGGTGGTTAGCCTTATAGAAAATGTACAGCGTGCGGATCTGAACCCCATGGAAGAAGCCCATGCCTACAAACGGCTCATGGAGCTTACCGGCTTTTCGCAGGACGAATGTGCGGTCAAGGTGGGCAAGAACCGTTCCACTGTGGCTAATGCCCTGCGACTTTTGAAACTCCCTTACAATATGCAGGAGAGTATAGAAGAGGGTGATATTTCGCCCGG
>JAIRUO010000260.1 GCA_031254385.1 Treponema sp.
AATACTTTGCTTGTCACAAAAGGAATTGCAAGTAACGCCATTACTATCCCTGTGCCAATAAGCATATAGTCAATGCTGATTGTGTCGGCAAGCGGGCCGAATAGCAGCATACCGGCGGGCATTATGACGCTTGAAACCATGCCAAAGACGGAAAATACCCTTCCCATAAAAGCCGGTTCTACTTTTGATTGCAGCATAACCACTGCTGGCGTATTAAACAGCGGAATGGCAATGCCAGCCATAGCCATAATAGCGATATAAAGCCAGAAAATAGGCGCTAAACCTAAACCTACAGCAACCAAACCTAACAGAAAACAGGAAAGGGCAATGGTAAAAATGCGGTTCTTAAATCCGCCCCAGACCCCTATCAGAATACCACCGACTATCATTCCGGCAGAGAAAGTAATCTCTATCGCGGTAAGCCGCCAAACGTCATCTCCGAATTTCCGCGCTACCTGAAGAGGCGTAAGCAGGCTTGTTGGCGCACAAAAGAAATTAAAGATTGCGGCAAGAATGATCATTCTTAAAACATACCCCTGTTGTCTTATGTATTTTAGGCCATCGCGAAGTTCGCTAAAATAGTCCGGTTTCTTCTGCTCTCCTGCTTTTTCCACAACAGGTACTTTTACCAGAAAGAGCAAAATACTGATTCCGATTGCGGCTGTAACCACATCGAGAAAAAATAGCATTTGCAGCGGAGCAAGCGACATGAGCAAACCGCTTATCAATGGAGCCCCCAGGTTGCATAAAGAATGTATGCTGCTCTGAATGCCGTTTATTCTGGTCAAATGTTCTTTTGGAACAATCTGCGGAATCAAGGCGCTGATCGCAGGCGTTTGCGTTCCATGTCCTAGAGACCTAACTAAAGAGCAGATTAATAAAATCCAGAAATCCGTATACCCCATGATTATCAAGATGGCCACAACTAGACTCGCGAATGCTACCGCTCCATCAGCGATATTGATAAGGTATTTCCGATTATACCTATCCGCCCAAACACCAGCAAAAGGAGAAATAAAAAACATCGGAAAAAACAACGCTATTGTAAAAAAAGTCATCATAGTTCCCGATTGAGTTGTTAACGTTATGTGCCAAAGAATAGCATATTGTACAACCATGGTACCGAATGAGGACAAAGCCTGTCCTGTAATAAACAACGCGGTATTTTTCTTCCAGTTTGTTTCCACTATATGTCCTTTAGTCGGCTCACTTTGCCGCATTCCTACCCAAATTAAAGGCCTTTATGTTAGCTAGAGCCACGGAGTTTTCCTTTTGCGCAAACATCTTTCTTATGGTATATTCCATAGTTTTCGCATCAATTGGCAAAAAGGCCGAAGCCGCCCCTGCCATAACGACGTTTACCGATTTGGCAAGGCCAGCTTCTTTTGCCAGAGCCGCAGTTTCCACAATACGGTAGACGGGGAAAGCCTTTATAGCATTTAAGATGCCGCCAATATCCGGGTAATTAGGTATATTGACCAACGGCTCTGCCGCGCTGACTATTGCACCGTTTGGCGAAAGCCATGCCGCATAACGGAGACATTCCAGCGGTTCCATCGAAAGGATAAGGTCAGCGCCTCCCTTTGGAACCAGATCGGAGGCGATGCTGTTATCTGCTATACGCAAATGGGCCAGTACCGCGCCTCCCCTCTGGGCCATGCCGTGAACTTCCGACTGCCGCACCGCAAAGCCTTTCTCAACCGCTGCCCTGGCAATAATGGCTGCCACCGATAATACACCCTGACCTCCCACTCCCGCCAAAATAACATCACACTTCATGTCAGGCTCCTTTGCGCCGTTTCCTGAACGCTTCAAGACATTCTCTTTTGAAAATCACAACAGAAAGGCCCGGGTACTCCATTTCTGTTTTGAGCCTGGTCGCATTTTCTTCTATTAAGTTTGGCTTTGTCTCCAGTTCAAGGAGGTGTTCGGGCTTTACGCCAAGGCCCAGAATCAGCGCGGCAAGTTTTTCCGAAGGGATTATCGTCTCTTGGCAGCCAGTCATAGCCACCACCGAATTGTCAAGGATAATCACGGTTATATGAGCGTCTGCTTCAACAGCGTCTATAAGGTTGGTAATTCCCGAATGAAGGAAGGTAGAATCCCCGATTACTGCGAGCGCATATTTGATTCCGGCCTCTGCCGCGCCTCTTGCCATGCCGACAGATGCGCCCATGCAGACTAAGCTTTCAATGGCGGAGTAGGGCGGCGTTGCGCCCAAAGAATAACAGCCTATGTCAGAAAGAACCGCCGTATCCGAATGATCCTGTGACGGATCAAGCTCCGCGACCGCCTTGTTAATGGTCTGGTAACTGTCCGCATGAGGGCAGCCCTTGCAAAGCTGAGGAGGACGACCTGGCAATTCGGAGATGTTAATCCTCTCCATTCGCTCCACATTCCGTATTTCCCACTCCCTACTCCCCACTCCCCATTCCCCATCTAACACGCTTGGCCGAGGCTGCAAACCCAGACTCTTTCGCACATTATCTGGGTCAAGCTCGCCTGTGCGTGGGACAGAACCGTCCAGTCTTCCCGCGATGGTGATTTTTTGTGGCAGTATGCCCCTAAGCCGTTCCTCGATAAAGGGCTGGCCTTCTTCTATTACAAGTACCTTCTCAGCATTTTCGCAGAGCCTGCGTATAGAATCCGCCGGAATTGGGTATGCGCCTATGTGAAGCCGGGCTGGTATCTTCCCGTTACGTGATGAAATTAAATCCTCAAGGTTTTCTTCATAATAATTGCCGCCAAGACCGGAAGTAATAACCGCAAAACTCGCATCCCTGCCTTCTGTCTCCAAGCGGTTGACGTTATGCGAAAGCGACCATGCTTCCAGATCCTTCTGCTTTTCGATTAGATCAGCATAATTTCTCCGGGCAAATACCGGAAGCAGCATCCAGTGTGTTTTGTCTTTCGCTTTCGAAAGCGGATTCTGCGCTTTGCGCGCTACTGGCTCAACCGTTTTTACTATGGCCCTTGCATGAGAAAGCCGAGTTACCAGGCGCAGTATTACCGGTACATGATATTTTTCTGAAATCTCAAAAGCCTCCCTGCACATATCGTAGGTTTCCTGCTGGCTGCGCGGCTCAAGGCAGGGAACCATAGCAAAAGCAGCGTAAAAACGCGAGTCCTGTTCGCACTGGGAACTGTGCATGCCCGGATCATCGGCAACAGCGACCACCAATCCACCGTTTATCGAAAGAAGCGCACCGTTCATAAAAGGGTCTGATGCCACGTTAAGGCCCACGTGCTTCATGGTAACAAGCGCCCGTTTTCCGGCAAAAGAAGTGCCAAGCGCAGCCTCCATAGCGGTCTTTTCGTTGGTACACCAAGCGGCAGTAAAAGTATTATCTGTTTTATCATTTGCTGCTTTCGACTGCTCAATCAGATATTCCAGTATCTCCGTGGAAGGGGTTCCCGGATACCCATAAGCTGCGGATAGCCCCGCGTGTATAGCGCCTAGGGCTGCAGCCTCATCCCCTAACAAAGCCAAGACGGTCTTTTCGGTATCGTTACTCATTGTAGAATGATAGTAGCAAATCCGTAGATTTTTTTCCAGACGGATAGGTTCTAGGCAACAGTAATGGTGAAAGAGCTTCTGATGGTTCGGGGTTCTTTCAGGTCAATGCCGCCTATCGTGTACTGGGTCTTGATTTCGATGAAGTATTTTCCGGCAGGCAGATCGGGGATGAGGCCGCAGATTTTTGAGCTTGTGTTTAGAGGAAACGGCCCCTGCGTTTTTATGATCCGGGTCGGGTCTTTGGCTGAAACAAAATAAATACCGCAGTCGGGGCTGTTTCCTTTTATCTTGATTTTATAACCGCATATTCTGAATAGGTTACCAGATACGGCTTTCTTCTCTGCGCCTGTTTCAATGTCTGTGAAATGCACGATTGAACCTGGCGGTTTCACTCCAGTTTCCAGTTTTACTTCGATTTGGCGGGCAAGCTTGCGCAAAGGTAGACGAGCATGGAAACTAAAGCTAACCGGATGTTCTTTGGGGTTAGGTTCTTCATGCTGCGATTTAAACACTCCGCCCACGTTGGGATGTATGGAAAAATAGCCGGTATTGACCGCATAGCCGTTGCAGAGCTGGTATGCCATTTCATCAAGAAACTGACGGACATGGTTAACTAAATCATTATAACTGCCAGTAAAACCGCCACGGTCTTTAAGAGACGCAGCTATTTCTTCAATGGACAAAATCGCTTCATTGTTGACCCTGGCAAACCAGGTTCCCTCCGCACCGGGCAGATTGCTAGGGTGCAGCCTGATCCTAATCTTATGAAGCTCCGTTTTAACAGTATTGATAATACTCATGTTCAATTCCTTATAGGCATGAAGCGTATTCTGCTTTAGTTTAGTTCCTCACTATGGTATATAGTTTATAGTAACTATTGTCAATAGGTATTATTCACTATACACTATAGTTAATAACAATTCTTTAATGGTTTTATATCCAGTACCCTATTAGAGGTCTTTCTGCAATTTTGCAGAATTATTATTAAAAAAGTCTACAAAATTGAAAAATATAAAGAAGGGGATATACTTGTAGTATAGGGAGAGAAAGTATGAAGAAATATTTTCTTCTTTTCTTATTTCTGGCAATATTAATTTTTTCCGCATCGGCACAAGTGCCTAATAATGAAAAAGAACGCAGATTTTCCATACAGGTAAGTCCATTATTGGCTATATCAAATATTGGTCTGGGAAAACAATATATTTATGGTACGGGAAAATTTTCTCAAAATTATGGTTACTTAATTGGTCTTGAGTTTCAGAGCGTTATTAACAAAAAATTTGTTTTTTCTATAGAGCCAAGGTTTGGGATAAGCAATTATTTGGACACATATTTAACATATGGGGAATATTATGGCTATGGCGCTAATGGATTATTACTTGATGGCCCTTTTGCAAATAAACTTTTACTAATCACATTGAATCCGGGAATATTATTTAAACCGTTTGGAACCGCCTTAAAGGGATGGTATGTTGGATTATATGGAACAATAGGCTATAAAAACCTATCAAGAAATGACGAACGGTTTTGGGGGTATCCTGATGTAAATGTTAATTTTTTGTTATTGGGCATAACAGCCGGTTCTGGGTACCAATGGGTATGGAATAGCGGTTTTACTATTTCATTAGGTGCAGCACTGAGTAAAGTCTGGGAAATAGGAAATAAAGATCCTGTGAATAGATATATGGTTACAGAAGGCTTTATTCCGTTTGATTTAATAATAAACTTTAAAATTGGATTTTCATTTTGAGGACTAAATGGAGGGTAAAATAATGGCTAAGAAATTCACCCTATTTTTGGTATTTTTTCTGCTTGTATCTGGACTCGTTTTTGCTGATGAAAACATCGCTTTTCCAAGAAGCACTTTAACAGGTTTTATTAGTTCTTCTTTTGGAATTGGGCTTCAATATGAATTTCAGATAAATAAAAATTTTAGCGTGGGAGGCAGATTTGAGTACAAGGGTTTAGGTATTTTTTCATTTGACGATAATAATCATATAGGTTTTTTTGACACATCATCAATATTGGTTCATGCATTTGGAAGATACTATCCGTTTACAGGTACTTTTTTTCTTGATGGGATGATCGGGTATGCCAACCTAAAATATCAAGAAACACCTTTGACACATCATCTTAGTTATAGCGTAAGATTGGGCTGGAGAATTGATTTTGGTAAGCCTGGCGGTTTTGTACTTGAACCGACCTTTGGTTATTATAGTTTATTGGGGAAAAATAATTTAACCTATATTGAAAGATTACCTTGGTTGCCTATATTAAGTACTTGGGCATTACTAGGCGATGTTATGAGAGATATGATGTTTCTTAGGGGTTTTGTAATCAGTATTGGTATAGGGTGTAGGTTTTAATAGAAACTAAGGAGCGATTTGGCAACAAATGGGGTTATTTTTTTCTATGTAATACGGATAGAATTCTTTCTTCAAACTTTTCTTTTGACGGTGGGGTTTTATACAATGCTGCATTCATTAAACTACTATGGCTTGTGCCAATTGCCTTTTTATAAGTGATTTCGTAATAGTAGGAATCATTATTTTCTATTTTATCGAAATCGTATAACATAAATACAATATTACTCGTATCAGATTTTGGATCTAATTCGTCAAACCGTATTTTTCCACGCAAATTATTATAAAGTGATAATTGTATAACGGCAATCATCTTACTTTGCCAATGATGGTGAAAAAATCCTTTATTGATTAACTGTGTTATATACCGTTTTCTTACATTCTCCCAATTTATACCGTAACTGAAATTTTTCATTACTATTTGTTCACAATTGATAATTGCCTGATAAGCTGGTTCTACTGATCCTGTTATATCCACGGCTTGTAATTCCACACTTATGAACTGTCTTACATGCTGCTTTTCATTATCAACATCTGCAATAACAAAATCAACATTTCCAAAATTTTCCATTTTAATTTCACGAACAACGATCGGATTCTGCGGATGTTCATTAGGCCAACAAACATCAATAATTTTCTGTTTAAAATCAGCCTGATAAAACCTTTTCGGGCAAACGCACATCAACGTTTTACTTTCATCTTTTCCGTGAAAAATACTGCAAATGGGATAAGGACCAGATAGTTTCTGGCTACGTTTTGTACACTGGCTATTGATAAAGGGACACAGATAATCTAAATTTTTAGGATTATGTTGGAATATAGCTGGCTTCCCCAGAATTTCTCCAATAATATCAGATGGATTAAGTTGCATTTATTTTAAATTTCCAATAGTTAATATGTTTCTAACGGATTTTGCAATTGCTTTTCCCAATAATGGTGGAACTGCATTTCCAACTTGCCTGTATTGTTCAACACGTGATCCGGAAAATTTAATACGATCCGGAAATGTCTGTAATCGGGCGGCTTCCCGGACTGTTAAGGTGCGATCTTGAGTTGGATGTATATAAGCACCCCAATGTGGATCGCAACGAGTTAAAATAGTGGAAGATAACCCATTTTGCATTAAACGCCCATATCTTTTTGTATGATCGCTTCTATTTGCTCTTTTCATCCCGTTTGGGAGTAAATCTTGTGGAATGTCTCTCCAAGATCCACCTTGTGGTATAAACCGCATTCTTTGAATATTTATAGGAGCTAGATGCGGGGCATAATGATTAAAAATATGTCTAATTCTTTTCCTTAGATATTTCTGTAAATCAGATAAGGGCTCGTTTATATGTTCCCCCTCTTCAAAACCCTCATCTATATTTAATGCGGGCAAATCAGATATAGCATCCCAAACAGTATTGAATTTTTTTAATTTTTTGTAGCCGTCTTTATCGTGCGTTGGTTCAGGCCATTGAATCGAAAAGTTATCACGTACACCAAAAAAGATTATTCTTCGCCTTTCTTGCGGAACACCATAATCTTCTGCCTTTAGTATTTTATGTTCAGCCGTATAACCTAACTGTTCTAAAGCCTTGTGAATTTCAATAATCGCCCGTCCTTTCTCAACTGACGACATACCTGTCACATTTTCCATAACAATGATCTTAGGCTTCAGTGCCTCAACAATACGGATATATTCTCTAAATAAACCGGATCGCTCGTCATGAAATCCCCTTTGATGGTTGTATACAGAGAACGCTTGGCAAGGTGGCCCACCAATAAGAACATCTAGCTCTTCTTTTTTTATTCCGGTTACTTTCAATAAATCTTGACCGTCAAT
This sequence comes from Treponema sp., assembly GCA_031254385.1. Next base: position 7,709 of record JAIRUO010000260.1, read on the forward strand.
GTCCTGAATAGGTCCATCTAAAAATTGGACTTCTGGATGATTTTGTTTATAGGTATCTGCGGCATTTTTATCGAGATCGTTTGCTGCTAAAATATGGAAGCCTTCCATCCTAAAACCTTCGGAAAAACCCCCAGCTCCGGCAAACAAGTCTATTGCGGTTAACATTCTCCCCTCACTTCCAACAATTTATTATGATAACTTAAATATTCCCTTTTGTCAATACCGCTATCAGGCTTTATCCTATTTCACGCCCTAGATTAGGCTATACTCACTCATGATTTTACTATATGATTAAATCGTGGGAGATACAGTGCCGGCATCTAAGGGATTCAAAAACGACAAGCCTAGTCAATTAAAAACATCATCCATCTCTGAGCGATGGAATAATCGGGCCCTGTTCCAATTAATCTGGCCCCTCATAATCGAACAGATCCTGGCTGTTACTATGGGAACAGCAGATACCATTATGGTAAGTTCCGTTGGAGAACATGCGGTTTCTGGCGTAAATATAATCGACAATATCAACAATCTTTTGATTATTGCTTTTACCGCCCTTTCCACGGGCGGCGCAGTGGTGGTAAGTCAATACCTTGGCCGCAGGGACCCAAAAAACGCGAGCCTCGCAGGTCGGCAGCTTATTTATGTGGTTACCGTGGTTTCGCTTCTGCTCATGGGCGTTGCCCTGATTTTTAGAAAGCCCATTATCACGTTCTTTTACGGAAATATCGAGTCAGACGTAATGAGTTCCGCCGCAATCTATTTTCTGATAACCGCCATTTCGTATCCGTTCCTGGCGATCTACAGTGCATCTGCCGCCCTCTACCGGGCATCGGGCAACAGCAAAGTAACCATGCGCATTGCTTTAATGGTAAATATCATTAACATAGCGGGTAATGCGTTTTTAATTTACGGCCTCAAAATCGGCGCAACAGGCGCGGCTATTTCTACCTTAGTCAGCCG
>JAIRUO010000146.1 GCA_031254385.1 Treponema sp.
TTAGGATTTAGGGGCTAGGGGGAAGTCTAGGGACTGGGGAGTAGCGCAGGTCTCAGGCACCGAATCTGCACCGTTAATTAATACCTGTTCATTTATTTTGGTTCATCAGGCGATATCAATAACGACAACAATTCATCGGGGCTTTCTACCGGTAGGGAGGCTGAAGCAAAATCGGCTTTGTTACGGGTTACGATATAATCAACAGCAATAGATTCTCCTACGGCATATTGTACTGCATCTTCAAAATCGCCCCAATCTAAACTGACAGCCTGACGTATTTCATTGCCGGTTACGGCTGCAACATCGATGGTTGCCAGTAAATTCTTTAATAACGACATGGCAATTTGTTTGTTTTTTAGTGTCCTAGTGATTATGTAATAAATATCGGTTATAGCGGAAGCAGACAAGAAAAGCCTTATACCCAATTTTGAAGCCCCAATACTTGAATGCCTGAAGCCAAAAAAGACTGGCGTTTCAGAAGCACATCAAGGGCGACATTAGTATCTATAAGGATTTTCATATTTGATACTTTTCCGCAAGCCGCATTTGCCGAATATCTTTCATGGTTATATCTTCCGGTAAACCCGCCCCTTCAAGAACACCCACTATGGCTTGTACTTCCGGTGAGTTAGCCGCTTCTTCGATCTGCGCTCTAGTCAGCCTGGGGGTTTCATTAATCCTTTCTTCCACCGGAAACATAATCACCTCAACTTTACGATTCATAAAAGCAGGTGGCAGATTAAAAATGTCAGCTAATGAACTTGAATCAACTATTTCTCGAACAGCGGTCATATTTTCTCCTTAATAGAGGTCCAACTATACCGCATATTCGGTATAAAAACAACCACTCGGCGACTGTTCACCGTTTGCGGTTCGGAAATAGTCCCCCCTTTTTAACAGAGAAGCGTCCGTTTTTATCAGAAACATTCTTTACTCTCTTCCCCCTAGTCCCCGATCCCTTCTTCCCTCTGCGCCTCTGCGTCTTTGTGTGGGAATTTCCGAAAAAGCTTACTTCATCTCTAAAAGCTCCTTATGCGTCTTCTCGTTTAAGGGATAAAAACCGATCAGGATAATAGCGCCTATTAATATCACCGCAGGCAAGGGGCCAACGATGATGCGGATGGCGTTGAAGACTGTAGGAGGCTGGGTTACCGTTCCTTCCCCGGCAGCGGAAATATAGCCGCCCCATTCCAGGATTAACCCGGCAAAAAAGAGAGCAGCCGCCGTGCCGGTCTTGGAAATGAAAGTCCACATACCGTAGTAAGAACCTTCGGTCCTGCTCCCAGTTTTAGTTGCTCCGTATTCGATAACATCAGGAATCATGGCAAAAGGGGCCACATAACTAAAGCCGACTCCTATGCCTGCGTATACCATAACGCCATAGAAGAACCCTAAGGGCATATTGTGGCCCAGGAAGAAAAGCAAGAGACAGGCGCTGGCAATTATTGCGAAGCAGATTTGGTAGGTAGTCTTTTTTCCGATTTTTTTAGACACCAGGACTGAAACAGGGATAAAGAGCATGGCCGTCACAAGGAGTAAGATCATGGCGATGGTGGTTATGTCCTTATTATTCAGTACGTTTTCAGTATAATACGCAAGAATGGTAGTCAAAAAACTAATACCTGTCATGTGCAGCGCATAGGTCATAAAAAGGATTACAAAGGGCTTGTTTTTGAATACCGAAAGGTAACTCGTTAAAAAATCTTCTTTGGGAAGGTCTTCTTTTGTCAGTTTTTTTTCTTTAGTACCCATAAAAGTCAGCAGGGTAACAAGCGCCATGATCCCTCCCAGGATTAGGCCCATCATGGAAAAGCCTTTTGAATCCTTGAGCACATCCGCTGCCCCGGACCTGGCGAATATTGTTACTAGCGGTTCAACTGCCGCGGCACCAGCGATGGTTCCAAACACCGCGCAGCCAAAACGGTAACCGTTCAGGCTGGACTGCTCGTGGTAGTCATCGGTAAGTTCCGGGGTAAGGGAGCCATAAGGCACGTTAATTACCGTTGAAGCGGTATTAAGGAGCATAAGGGCAACTATGGCCCAGGCAATGTGCATGGAAGAAGGAAGGTACTCGGGCGCGGTAAAAAAGAATACCATGGACAGCATCATGGGTAAGGCCCCAAAGAGCAGGTAGACCCTGCGTCTGCCCCAGCGCGTCAAGGTGCGGTCTGAGATAAAGCCCATCATGGGGTCAGTCACAGCATCCCAAATTTTGCCTACCATTACCGCGATTCCGGCCCAGGCAGCCGCAATACCAACGGTGTCGGTCAGGTATTTGAGGGCCCAAAAGGACATGAGCGTAAAAAGCATATTCCCGCCCAGGTCAAAAATGCCGAATCCTAGTTTCTGTTTTACGGTTAATTTTTCAGCCATAGTATTCTCCTTTAAAAATTGTTGCATAATAGCGTTTTTTTATCTACTATTAGGCATGAACAAACAACAAACCCTTTCAATGATAAAAGAACTGTCAAATGCCAGAGGAGCGCCGGGCTTTGAAGACGAAGCCGTTGCTGTAATCCGCAGCTACGGAGAGGGCCTTGGGCAATGGAGCGAGGATGCCATGCGCAATCTTTACCTCAGGCGGATTGAAAAGAATTCTGCGTTACCTACGCTGCTTCTGGACGCGCACAGCGACGAAGTTGGTTTTATGGTTAGGGCTGTAAGGCCCAACGGCTTATTGGAATTTGTTACTTTGGGCGGCTGGGTTCCGTATAACATACCCGCACATAAAGTCCTGGTACGCGCCAGGGACGGAAAATGGATACCTGGCATTGTCGCAAGCAAGCCGCCGCACTTTCTTTCCGAAGCGCAGAAGAAAGAGATCCCAGATGTCTCCGAGATGGCTATTGATGTAGGGGCTTGCTCGGATCAGGAAATACGCGAAGGCTATTGCATAAATGTAGGTGCCCCAGTTGTCCCGGATGTTTCCTTTGAATATAACGAGTCTCGAGACCTAATGATGGGAAAGGCCTTTGACGACAGGCTTGGCTGTGCTGCGATTCTCGCAATACTTAAAGAGTTGGAAGGCGTTGAACTTAAAGTTGGAATATGCGCGGCCTTTGCCGGTCAGGAAGAAGTGGGGCTCCGTGGCGCTACTGTAACCGCGCAGGCAGTTAAGCCGGATATAGCAATTTCTTTTGAAGGAAGCCCGGCAGACGATACTCTTGGCACATCGGGCACTATTCAAACAGCTTTGAAGAAGGGCCCCATGCTCCGCCATTATGATATGCGGATGATCACGAACCCCCGGTACCAGCGTTACGCTCTTGATACTGCCGAAAAGAACGGCATCCCCCGCCAGGAAGCGGTTCGCACAGGAGGCTCGACCAATGCCGGGGTAATTCACCTTTCTGGCAAAGCCGTTCCTTCAATAGTGATAGGGCTCCCAGTCAGGTACATTCACACCCATTACGGCATTGCTACTTATTCCGACTTTGAGAATACCGTAAAGCTAGGCTGTGAGCTGATACGAAACCTGAGTGAAGATGTAATTAAGGGCTTTTGAAATATAGACTAGGTTTTTCACGTTAGTTGTTTTTTATATTATATATTTTATCCCTTCTTCGCTCAGAATATCATATAGCCTGTCCAGATCTTCCATGGAATAATAGTCAATCACTATGGTTCCCTGGTTTAGATCCCCGTGGATTTTTACCTTGGTTCCAAGGCGGGTTAAGAATTTTTCTTCCATGGCTGCAAGTTCGGGTGCCCGTCCGGGCTTGCTGGAATCTGTTTTTTTTGCTTTTTTTCCGCCGTTCAATTTGGTCGCCAGTTTTTCTGCTTCCCGGACAGAAATACTTTTCTTTAGAATTTCATGAAAGAGCGAATTCTGGTGTTTTTCGTTTGTAAGCGAAAGTATGGCCCTGGCATGTCCGGGCGAAATATCACCCTCTTCTATACTCTCCTGCATATTGTAAGGGAGTTTCAAAAGTCGCAGGGCATTAGCCACAGTGGAACGGTTCTTGCCCACCTTGACCGCACATTCGTCCTG
>JAIRUO010000148.1 GCA_031254385.1 Treponema sp.
TCGTCAATGCCCCACCCTGTAAGGAATTCTCTAAAATTTTTTAGTACCGTGAGACATTCTAGCAAGGATTCCCTGGATACCCGGCCTGAAGTAAAAACATCCCGGCCCAGAGCCACAGGCTTGCCAGCCTGGTCAAGAATACGCCATTGGCCGATCCCTGAGATTTCGGCCACGACAAGGCGTATTCCGGTTGAGCCTATTTCCACTACCGCAACAGGATGAGTTTTCTCCATACAGGCAATTGTAGAACTTCATTTTTGCAATTGCAACTGCTTAAGATGACAAAAGTCTGAGCCGCACCACTCGACCGCCGCCCAGTTCGGGATAGGCCCTGAACCGTTCGCCGTCATCGGAAAAAGCGCCTGGCATTTCACCGGGGAAGGGAGCATAGCGTTTTTGAGTCCAGACCAGAGAAGGGTCACGTAAGCTGGTTTCGGGGTGGCGGGGGTCAAAAAGGATGAAGGATTCATGCGCCCCGCGTTCGGCAAGGGGGGCTTCATCGGTATTTTGCAGATAGCGGATAACTCCTGATGAGAAGTTAATTGATTGAATAATCGCGGAATGGGCTATATCCCCGTCCCTGCTTCTAAAAAGGAGTATGTCCAGAGGCTTAAGATTGCGGATTTCGTCATTTACTGGAAGGATTTCCCTGCTTTGGGAATTGAAGAAAACCGTACCAACGTACCAGGAAGGATTGTCCCCTGTCCTTACTCCCAAAGCGCTGCTTAGGCTTCGCCCCAAATCAATACCCCTGCTGGCTGCAACATAAGAAAGAACGTGCCAGACAAAGCCCGAGCAGTCCATTCCCGCAAGGCCCACGCAGTAAAGATAATTGTAGACATCGGTTTCCTCAAGGCCCTGGCCGGACACCAGCACATAAGGCCTATGGAGAAGCCCCTGATAGGAGCCTGATTTCATACGGGCTATGTCAAAGAGATCCCTGGATGCTGTCCAGCTTTGGCTGGGGATGTCAAAGATAATGACTTTTTCCCTGCCATCGGAAAGGGTCTGCGTATAGAGGGCAAAATCCGGACTATCTAGGATTTCGTTGATCCGTGTCCAGAGAAAGACCGGGTCTCCCTTGCCTCCTTCCAAAAAACCCCATTGCGCTTCTGTTAATTTGTCCCGTTCATTGTTCTGGGCAAAGGGCATACGAAGGTTCATAACCCTACCGCCAAGAATCCTTGTCCTAAAACAGAGCCGGTACGCTTCTTCTATAACTCTCTCAACGCCGTCCCCCCATACACGAGCAGGATCAGAATAAGCGGAAAGTACATCCGTATCATTCATCTGTGCGCCAACAGAAACAGCCAGGAAGAATAAAAGATAAAGAATTAACCACGGAAATCGCATACAACTGACCCCTAACCCTTTCCGCAGCGCACACGCCGGCCTAAAGGCCGTCTACCAATTCTGCGTGCAGGGGTGTTTTTCAGCGCTGCAACCCGCCGCATCTGTTCCGTCAACGCCGCTTCACGCGCCGCGATCATCTGTTGCCCTCGATATCTTTAAAATAGTTTACCGTCCCCGCTTTAAGGTCCCCTGAGGCTGCTTCATCGCAGACTATAATGGCCTTTGGGTGCATTTGCAGGCAGGAGAGGGGACACCAATGGCTTATTGCGCCTTCCACCACATCTTTAAGGGCGCAGGCTTTTTCATGGCCCGATACCAGAATAAGAACTTCCCGGGCATCCATTATGGTTCCCACCCCAACGGTAAGAGCGGTGGCAGGTACCTTTTCTGCGTCATTCTCAAAAAAGCGCGAATTCGCTATGCGGGTATCAAGACTGAGCGTTTTGATACGGGTACGGGAGGCCAGGGACGAGCCGGGTTCGTTAAAAGCTATGTGGCCGTTTTTCCCAATGCCTCCAAGGAAAAGTTCAATGCCCCCGTGCTTCCATATAGTTTCTTCATAGCTAAGACATTCTTTTTCCAAATCCGCTGCAAGGCCGTTGAGTATATGGGCGTTTTCAGGTTTTATGTCGATGGAGCTAAACAAATTCTCCTTCATAAATCTGGCGTAGCTTTGGGGATGATCTGCGGGAAGCCCGACATACTCATCCATATTGAAAGTTACAACCGAAGCAAAGGAAAGGTTTTCTTCCTTGTGTATGCGTATAAATTCCTTGTAGACCCCCAACGGGCTGGAACCGGTGGGAAGCCCCAAAACAAAGGGTTTATCCTCTTTAGGTTTAAAATCCCTAATTTTCTTCGCAATATAGCCGGCTGCCCATTGGCACATTTTGGAATAATTCTGATGAATCAAGAGACGCATATCCTTCTCCCTTACTTAAAAAGTTTCCTAACGAATTTGCCTTCAATCATAACCGCAAGAACATTAAAATCCCGGTCAAAGATCGTCAGGTCTGCGGCATGGCCGGAAATAATCGCGCCCTTTTTATAATAGCGCATTACTTGGGCGGGGTTAAAAGAAGCGGTCTTTACAGCATCTTCCAGGGTAAAACCAGAAGCCGCCAGGTTGCGGATTCCCCTGATCATGGTAAGGGCCGATCCCGCAATTACATTATCATTTTTCCGGAGGAATACCCCGTCCCGGAAGATCATTTCTTCGCCATTTGCCACAAAAGGACCGTTTTTTTGCTCTGTTGGTTTAAGTGAATCGGTTACAAGGACAATTTTATCCAATGGCTTGTCTCTTAACAGAAGTTTATAAAGATCGGGATGAACATGAAAACCGTCTGCGATGATCTCGCAGGACATTTCCGGATGTATAAGAATGGCCCCAACAGCATTGGGATTACGGTGATCCAGGCGTCTCATGGCATTAAAAAGGTGGGTAGAATGTAATATTCCCGCCTGCATTCCTTCGACCATGTTCTCATATTCTGCATTGGTATGGCCAGCCTGGAGTATTATTCCTTTCTTTATGCAGTAAAGGGCCAATTCCCTCATGCCCTTAAGTTCAGGCGCAACAGTCATGTTTACAATTTTTCCTCCGGAGGCTTCCCAAAACCGCTCCATCAAGGAAAGATCCACGGGCATGATCGTCTCCCGCTTTTGTACCCCAAGCCGTTCCGCAGAAATAAAAGGGCCTTCCAGATGGAGCCCCATAATACGGGCACCTTCTTCTTTGCCCATGGCATTGCTTATCGTTTTTACTGCCCGGATCAGGAGCTCCGGTTTTTCCGGATATAAAGTAGGATTGAATGAAGTAACTCCATATTGAGCCAGGAGCATGGACATCCCTAAGATGGAATCTGTTCCTTTTTCTTCGGATTCAAAGGCGTCTTCGGTTCCATAGCCCCCAAAACCATGTATATGGGTATCGATGAACCCTGGGGCAATATAATTCCCCTGCGCATCCAGAATTTCTACATCCGGGCCAAAATTCTTTTGATTTAAACGTTTTTTTGAGAAAACATCTGAAATAAGGCCATCTTCAATCAAAACAGCGCAGTTGTCCATGGCAGCAAAGCCAGTCATCACTAATCCGTTAAATATACAAACGGCACTCATATTATTTGAGGAAAGTTAATAAAAGAAACACATTTTCGAATCAGCGTTTAAGAACAGAAACAGCCCGTTCTAAAACTTTTTTCCGGTCAAGGGGTTTGACAATATAACTCTTAGCTCCCATCAAGAGAGATTTTTTAACAACATCCTCTTTTCCCAAGGCGCTGACCATAATTACACAGGCGTTTTTGTCAAATTCGAGTATTTTCTCCAGTGCTGAGACCCCGTCCATGACCGGCATTGTAATATCCATGGTTACTAA
>JAIRUO010000089.1 GCA_031254385.1 Treponema sp.
GTACGATCGATAATTGCTGCTGCCTGATTAAGAGATATGCCGTTAAAATTAATGCTTTCCAGTAAGACCCTGGCTTCGTTTACATCAGCCCAAAGGTACAACTGCCCTCCTGTAGGCAAAAGGCTAAAGTCTCCTCCACTACTAACTTGCGCTGTGTTTTTTGGAATTGTCGAGCATGACCCTATTACCAAAACTATTGCAAAAAATAAAAGCCCAAAGTATTTACGCCTTTTCAATGCTCACCCTCCAAGTATCGTCTCCCGCTGCAATTTCTGTCATATTAGATGCTACTCCCCATATCGTTTTAGAAGCCAGAATCTCATCCGCCGCATAATCGGCAAACGCTTCCCAGGCGGATTTAAGTTTATCCGAGCCTGTAAGGGTAATGATGATGCGGTCGGTCAGTTCAAGGCCGGTTTCCTTCCTTAGATTCTGCACCCCCCTAACCAGATCACGCACATCGCCTTCCATTGATAGTTCTAAGCTTATCTCCGTGTCCAATGCTACGGTTAAAGTGCCTTCATTCAGGACTTTTAGATTCGCTTTCTCAATTCGGCGTATGTCCAATTTCTCCGCTGTTATTTCAAGCTGCCTAGAACCGGATTCTGAAACAATTTCGATAGAAAGAACAGCACCTTCCAAGAGGCCCTGAATTTCGTTACGCGAAAGACCGGCAATCTTTTCAGCAGCCACTTTCATGTCCTTGCCAAGTTCCTTGCCCAAAACACGGAAGTTAGCTTTGGCTTCATAATCGACCAGGTCTTCTTCATTATCCTTAAAGACTACATTTTTTACGTTTAGTTCTTCCCTGATGATGTCTTCCATTTCTATAAGGGCTGTCTTTTCCTTTTTATCCATGGTAACAAGCTCAACAGTTTTTAACGGCTGGCGCACCTTGACATTGTACTGCGACCTTAGCGAACGGCCCATAGACACGGCGTGCTGCACAGCCGCCATTTTAAATTCCAGTTCAGCACTGCGCCTTTCCTGGCGCGGACTGGGGAAATCAGCCAGATGTACAGATAACGGATCGTTTTCGCTACGGAGATTCTGCCATATAGCTTCCGTTGTAAAAGGCATAAAGGGAGCGGCCACAGTGATAAGGGTCTTAAGCGCGTCATAGAGAACGCCATAAGCTTCGGCCTTATCAAAGTCCATTGAACCGTCAGGTAACGCGCTCTTCCAAAAACGACGCCTTGAACGCCGTATATACCAGTTGTTCAGGTTGTCGATGAATTCTAGAATGGGATCAACCGCACGTGCAAGATCATAATTGTCCATTGATATGCGAACTTTTTCGACAAGGCTTTCCCCAGCAGATAGTATCCATTTGTCCAAAGGATTTGAAGGATTCGTTGGAGCGCCTAACGGGTTTGCGCCATCAATGTTCGCGTAAGTAACAAAGAAGCTGTACGCATTCCAGAGCGGAAGTATGATGCTCTTTAGCACCTCTTTGACCCCTTCATCGTTGTAACGCAGATCGTCAGCCTTGATCAAAGGGGAGTGTACGAGAAAGAGCCGCACCGCGTCCGCGCCATAAGTGTTAATCACTACAAAAGGATCAGTAAAATTCTTTAGGCTCTTGCTCATCTTCCTGCCGTCAGAGGCCAGCACTATTCCGCTAACTATACAATTTTTGAAAGCTGGTTTTTTGAAAAGGGCTGAAGAAAGCACGATAAGGGTATAGAACCAGCCCCTGGTCTGATCTAGGCCCTCGCTGATAAAGTCCGCGGGAAAGTGGCTCTCAAAAAAATCTTTGTTCTTAAACGGATAATGGTTCTGGGCGTAAGTCATGGCGCCTGACTCAAACCAGCAGTCAAGGACTTCCGGAATACGCGCCATGGTTCCGTTACAGTCCTTTTTCCCGCCGCCTTTTTCAGCAGATACTTTGGAGCAAGGAATGACAATATTGTCAACAAACTGCTTATGCAAATCCGCCGGTTCCGCACCAGAATATTCTTTTAGTTCCGCTCTGCTTCCTATACAAATAATCTTGCCGCAGTCCGGGCATTTCCAGATGGGCATGGGATTGCCCCAGTACCGATTCCTGCTTATGGCCCAGTCCCTTGCACCTTCGAGCCATTTGCCAAAACGCCCGGTCTTGATATGTTCAGGAACCCAATAGATCTGGTTATTCGCTTCGATCATGTCCTGTTTAAATTGTTCGACCTTTACAAACCAAGAACCCACGGCCCGGTATATTATGGGGCTGTCGCATCTCCAGCAATGGGGATAGGCGTGGAGAATCTGATCGCGCTTGATCAGCTTACCCTCGGCCTTTAGGCGTTCCATTATGGCCTTATCCGCATCTTTGACAAATACCCCCTCGTAATCCGGAACTTCCGAAGTGAATTTACATTCCGCGTCAATGGGGCAGATCACCGGCACTCCGGTTCCCTTTAGCACCTTAAAGTCGTCTTCGCCAAAACCAGGTGCGGTATGCACTATACCCGTCCCGTCTTCTGTCGTAACAAAATCGCCGTTATAAGTACGAAACGCATTATCCTTTGCAGCCCAAGCAAAATAGGGAAACAGCGGCTCATACTCAATACCTTTGAGAACCGCCCCTTTCTTTTTCCATATTACGCGATATTCATTTTCATTTTTGTAGTAAGCAGATAACCGTGTCTCTGCCAGAATGTAGTGCTGGGGAGTGGGGAGTAGGGAGTGGGGAGTGGGGATGTCCTCTATTAGCACATAATCAATATCCGGGCCAAGGGTCAAAGCCAAATTTGACGGAAGCGTCCAGGGTGTGGTCGTCCATGCAAGGAAATAGGTATCGGAAGGGAAATCCTCTTCTTCCCCACTCCCTACTCCCCACTCCCTACTCCCCACCACCTTAAACCTAACCGTAATAGCCGGATCATGCACGTCCTTGTATCCGCCCTGGCTTAGTTCGTGATTGGAAAGGACTGTGGAACAGCGGGGGCAGTAAGGCAGATTGTAGTAGCCTTCGTAGAGCAGCCCTTTTTCCCAGAGGGATTTCATGACCCACCAGATAGACTCCATATAATCTGTGTCCATGGTCTTATAATCGTTATCAAAATCCACCCAGCGGCCCAGCCGGGTTATGGTCTGCCGCCATTCTTTTACATAACGCTGTACCGAGGCACGGCAGGCTTCGATAAAGGGGACAACGCCGTATTTTTCTATATCGGTCTTGGAATTAAGGCCTAGTTCTTTTTCGATAAGGTTTTCGATGGGAAGGCCGTGGCAGTCCCAGCCAAATCGGCGCTCGACTTTTTTGCCCCGCATGGTCTGGTAACGGGGAATAATGTCCTTAATGGTGCTAGGAATAAAGTGGCCAAAGTGAGGCAAACCTGTGGCAAAAGGGGGGCCGTCGTAAAAGACGTATTCTTCCGCCCCTTCTCGCTGTGTTATAGATTTTTGAAATACCTGGTTTTTTTCCCAGAACGAAAGGATTTCTTCTTCCAGTTTGGGAAAACTCACTTTCGGATCAACATTATTATACACCATTAGCTCCTATATGATAACAGTATGACAAAATATAGGCTTTAATTAAAGAGGGGGTTTGAAATTATTTTTCATTTTCATTAAACCCATTCCTACATCCTATATCCTAATCCCTAGATCCTATATCCTATTCTATTATGAGTTCAACGAATACGGATAAGACCGTTTCCCAATCCGAACTGCTTTACAACCGTCTTGTCAAAAGATCGAAGCACCTGCGTAAATGGGCCCGTAGATTCGAAACCGACGCATACCGCCTTTACGACAGGGACATTCCGGAGATTCCGCTGTTACTCGATCTCTACGGCGATGCGGTCTCAGGGGCCTTGTATAAACGCCCCTACGAAAAAGACGAGGCCGAAGAAATACTCTGGCTTGAAGCGATGAAAACTACTGTCTCAAGAGCCCTGAACATTCCCGA
>JAIRUO010000187.1 GCA_031254385.1 Treponema sp.
AATATAAAATCCGAATGAACTTCCGGTATACCCGAAATTTTCCAGGTTCCTTGCCCCAGGCCCTTTCCCCAGAACCCGCCGGAATTAATTGCCCTAAGGGAAGTAAAAATCTGATACCCGGCACCCTGGCGATCAACTCCTGTAGGATCAAAAAAACTTATTACTCTTACCAGCCGGTGCGTTTCTGTCAGAATCATCAGTATCGATAACGGCGCAAGTACCACAAGAGCACCTATGAACCAGCGTATTTGCACTCCCGCAATAAAAAACATTGCAAGGGCATTGATTGCGATAAATAAGGCGCTGGAAAAATTATTTTGCAAATATACAACAACAAAAAATAGCGCGAGGACAAGGACAGGTGGCAAAATGCCTTTTAAAAAACTGTTAATATGCTCACCTTTTTTAGCGAATATGTGCGCCAGATAAAACGGCAGTGCAATCTTTATAAATTCCGAAGGCTGTATTGTCAGTCCAGCAGAAGGATTCTGGGGATCTGTTCCGATTCCTATCCACCGAGTAGCGCCGTTTTTCTCAACTCCAATGCCTGGAAAAAAAGTTAGGCAGCAGAGTACAAAAGTACCAACAACCATTAAGGGTGTTAGTTTGCGCAACTTTTCAAGGTTGGCCTTGGAGAATATTAAAAATAAAATTATTCCTACAGCTCCTAGTATGGCCTGACGTGAAACGTAATAAAAACCATTTTGAGAAAAGCGCAATCCGCGGGCATAAGAAGCAGAGTAGAGCGTTACCAGCCCCCATCCGGTAAGGAGAAAAACAGCGGCGACAAAAATATGATCCGCCCTTTTTATCCTGCCGGGCATATCTGCTTCAAACCAGCTTGTTGCACTCATTCCTATCCAACCATCTATTGTATTTTAAGCGTTGATAACGCTATAATTGCGAATAACCCACCCAAGATCCAGAACCTGATCACCACCTTGGTCTCTGGCCAGCCCGTCAACTCGAAGTGGTGGTGGACGGGAGCCATTTTAAAGATCCGCTTCTTTCGTAATTTATATGAAACCACCTGTATAATAACAGATGCGATTTCCAGAACAAAAACTCCTCCAATGATGAGCAGCAAAATTTCTTTTTTAATGATGAGTGAAATAACGGCAATGACTCCACCAAGTGATAAACTACCGACGTCACCCATAAAGACTTCTGCTGGGTGTGCATTGAACCAGAGAAATCCGACGCATGCGCCTACAGCCGCAAAACAAAAGACAGTCAGTTCAGCGGCCTCTTCGATGTATGGTATACCCAAATATTCCGAAAAGTCTGCGCGACCAGAAAGATATGTCAATACTGCCAAAGTCAAAAATACCAAAATCAGTAGCCCTGCCAAAAGACCGTCCAAACCGTCTGTAAAATTAACGGCGTTCGATTCGCCCATGATAAGGAGTACCCCAAAAGGTATCCAAAATACGCCCATGTCAACTACAGGATTTTTGAAGAAAGGAATATACAGGACGGTCGATCCCTCTTCCCTGGTAAAATAGAGAACAAGCATTACAGCTAACGCAATGACAAACTGGCCGCCTAGTTTAGCCCATCCAGAAAGCCCATCAGAATTATGTTTTATAACTTTTAAATAATCGTCAATAAAACCAATTATTCCAAAAGCGACAAACGCGCCAAGAATAAGCCACACCTTGATACTGTCAAAATCCATCCAGAAAAGCATTGATATCACTACCGAAAGTATAATAAAACTGCCCCCCATGGTAGGGGTTCCAGTTTTACCCAGATGAGGCGCTGGCCCGTCTTCCCGGATTGGCTGACCAATTTTCAGTTTCCTCAAGGCTTCAATAATACGAGGTCCAAAAATATAGCAGATCAGCAGCGTCGTAAGGGCCGCATACGCGCTACGGAATGTTATGTACTGAAAAACATTGAAGGGTGTAAAAAATTTAACCAAGGGGTACAAAAATTCAAGCAGCATTATTTACTTTCTCCTTGCGCGGTTATTTTGTCTTTTGTTAAAACAGGTGTAAGCTGCTCTAAAGCGCAGCCACGGGAGCCTTTTAGCAAAACCAGGTCTCCCGGAATTATATAAGAATCAATGGCCGCAATCAGATCGTCCATCTTGTTTGTGTGGAAATAAGAAACCTTTCCCAAAGCCAGTACAGCTGCGGCAATTTCTGTTTCCACGCCAAACAGAAAAATCATATCCGCATGGGAAAGCGCCAAAATCCGGCCCAGGTCCTCATGAGCCTGTATGGACTTTTCACCTAACTCAAACATTGAACCGATGACATAGATCTTGCGGCCTTGCCGATCGCCCTGCCAATCAAGGCTGTCGCAGAATTCAATGGCGGCCTCCATGCTTTCTGGGTTTGAATTGTAACAATCACGTACTACTGTTACCCTTCCTTCGAAAATCTCGCCCCTGCCAAACAAGGGTTTTACCGATTCCAGGCCCTTGATTATGCTTTCATCGCATAACGGAATCTCCCTGGCAATTGCTATGGCAGAAAAGGCGTTTTTTAAGTTAAAACTCCCAGGCAGGGAATAATGGGCAATTTTTCCAGCCCAGTTAATCTCCGTGCCCAGAAGCCCCAAGTCCCTGACTTCGCGTAATTTAAACAATTCTTTTGCGCCATAAAAAATCGTCTTCCCTTTCACGCCCTGGCACAGGAAATCCCTGAACATATCATCTGCCGGAATCAGCGCTTTTTCGTTTCCTGTAAATTTTGAAAAGATATCTTTTTTCTCTTTAGCTATCGTCTCTTTGCTGCCGATCATACCGATATGAGCAGAACCGATATTTGTGATCAAAGCAATGTTTGGTTTTAGCACTTCCGCGAGTTCGGAAATTTCACCCTTACGGTTCATGCCTGCTTCAAAAATACCTACTTCATGCTCGGCGCACACATTGAACACCGACAGAGGGAGGCCAGTTTCACTATTTAGGTTGCCGCTGTTCATGACCACATTTTTTTCCTGAGCTACCATAGCTGCGATGATCTCCTTGGAAGTCGTCTTCCCGCTGGAGCCGGTTATTGCAATTTTTAGCAAATGCGGGAATTTCTCTAGATATACACGAGCTGCATCTTGAAGCCCCTTTAGGGTGTCTTCCACTATTACAAGGAACCTTCCCCATTTTTCCGACAAAGCTTTTAAGTTAAATTGTTCCAAACGCGACCGGGCAGCCATTATCCCGGCAGCGCCTGCCTTAAACGCCGCCTCCGCGTAGGCATGGCCGTCCTGAATGGTTCCAACCAAAGCGACAAAGAGCGAGCCTTCTTTGAGATTTCTGGAATCTATTCCCACGGAAAAAAAGCCCTTTTCTCCTCCCTCCCCAGGAAAGAGTTCAGCCCCAAGGGAATCAGATAATTCGTTAAAAGTCATTAGCAATGAATTATCCATGAATAAAATTCCTATCTCCTATCTATCCAGACTTGTAGAACATTTTCTGGCTTGATTTTTTCAAGGCCCAGTTCTAAAATCGCAACGGATTCCACTGTTTCGGACGAAGTAAGAACAGCTATGTCGGCAATTAATCTCTCATTGTTCTCGATCCACCTTTCCTGGTCTGCCTCAAGGGTTCTGACCTGCCGCTCCAGATCCGTATATCGGGCGGACTGCCAGACGGTAATGCCCAGCAAGAGTGGAATTGAAAGAACAATAAAATAAAGAAAAATACACTGCCTAAACATAATTAACCTCATCCAAAATTTTTTCTAAAGTTTTTCCAGCCCTCGAAATCTTGCGCTCCTCGATCGGGGATTGATCCGGATTTCATCTTCAGTAGGGCCTATACCTTTTTTTACTAGCAAAGTGGCGCACTGCCCCTTATCTATACATATCGGTTCATCGGGGGCGCAGGTACAATTCTTGCTCTTTCTTCGGAAAAACTCTTTGCAGATTTTGTCCTCCAAAGAATGGAAGCTTATCGTACCCAATCTACCGCCTGGCTTCAAAACCTTAAAAGCCGATTCCAAAAGGCTGTCTAGCCTGGCCAACTCCCCATTTACCGCGATACGCAGCGCAAGGAAAGTTTTGGTCGCCGGATGGACGCCCCTGCGATTAGCAACCGGATAAGCCTGCCAAACTATTTCTGCCAGAGCCGCAGAACTGGTAATGGGCGCCTGCTTCCGAGCCCTCACAATTTCCGCTGCTATGCGCCGGGAAAAACGCTCTTCCGCATTGACAAACAGCAAATCCGCCAATTCGTTTTCCGGAAGCCTGTTTACCAGATCGGCCGCATCCGGCCCGCTCTC
>JAIRUO010000224.1 GCA_031254385.1 Treponema sp.
CTTTACCCAGATCATTGCCAACGCGGTAGTGGAAGCGGATAACGAAGTGGGCCTCAAGATCATCGAAACCCTTGGCGACGAAGACGAGGACCAGGCAGAAATGATGAACGACATTTCTGTCAAAGAAGAAGATCGGGAAATTGATATTGCGTCCTATCCGGGCGATACCACGGAAAAAGAAGCTGAAAGCGAAGAGGACGAAGAAGACGAACTGCCCGTGGATGTTGACAAAGTTTACGACGAAGATAATTAATATCTTCTACCCAATATAGGAGAACGATAATGGCGAATATAAGCGCACAGGATGTTAAAACGCTCCGGGAAAAAACCGGGGCAGGAATGATGGAATGCAAAAATGCCCTGGTAGAAATGGACGGGGATTTTGCCAAAGCCGAAAAACTCTTAAAAGAAAAAGGGCTTGCGGCTGTGGAAAAACGCGCAGATCGGGCAACCAAAGAAGGCAAGGTCTTTATCAAGATAAACAAACCCACAGAACTCGGAAGCACGGCTGTTCTTGTAGAAATGGTAACAGAAACAGATTTTGTCGCACGGAACCCTGAATTTATCGCTCTGGGCGGAACAATTGCGGACAAGGTTCTTGCGGCAGGATGGGAAGAAAAAGACCTCAATCCCGATGGGAAAATTTATGCAGAATTGAATGCGGCGGTAATAGACCTTGCCACCAAGATCCGGGAGAACATGAGCCTTAAACGCATTAAAATAATTAAGGCCGCTTCTGACGAGTACATTACCAGTTATATTCACGGGGACGGCGCAATCGGCGTTATGGTGAAATGCAAGGCGGATAAACCGGAAGTTCTGCTAAAGGAAGAGGCAAAGGCTTTTATCTTTACCCTGGCCCTTCATATTGCCGCATTTAATCCCATGGCCCTGGATCGCAGCGGAATTGATCCGGAACACCTTAAAGAGCAGGAAGAAATATTCCGCAAACAGATGGAACAGGACGAAAAACTCAAAGGCAAGCCTGCCCAGGTACTTGACAATATACTCAAGGGCAAAGTCAGCAAATACTTGCAAGATGTCTGCCTTCTTGACCAGGGTTATGTAAAAGACGAAAAACTCACAGTTACAAAAGCTCTGGCTGAAATTGGCAAGCAATTAGGCGCAAATATAACCGTAACCGGTTATATATATCTCAAGGTAGGGGTGTAATGCACGAAATTACTTCGGCTTTGGAAGAAAGGATGAAGAAATCCCTTCAAAGCCTGAGCGACGGATTCGCGGCGCTGCGGACAGGCCGGGCATCGGCAGCTCTTTTTGATAAAATAAGGGTTGATTGTTACGGGGAAAAATCTCCCATAAACCAGGTCGCCAATATTTCCATTCCCGAGGCCCGGCTGGTGGTTATCCAGCCCTGGGACAAAACCTTGATTGGGGAAATTGAAAAAGCCATACGCAGCTCTGAGCTTTCGTTAAACCCTTCCAATGACGGCAAAATCATACGCATCAACATTCCTCCGCTTACGGAGGAACGGCGCAAAGAGCTTGTCAAACTGGCAAAAAACCAGGCTGAACAGTGCCGCGTTTCCATTCGCAACATACGCAGGGACGGCAACGACGAACTCAAAAAACTCCTCAAAGACGGCAAACTGGCAGAAGATGACGAAAGCAAAGCGTCCGAAGAACTTCAAAAACTGACCGACAGCTATATTGTAAAAGTCAATCAGACGCTTGAAAAAAAAGAAAAGGAAATAATGGAAGTTTGATACTTTTCCGAAATAAATTTCGGAAAAGTATCTTGGCTTAAATTGCATACGCAATTTAAGCAGGGCAAATGGAGGAGGAAAAAATCGAAGTTCCACGGCACGTGGGGATCATCATGGATGGGAATGGGCGTTGGGCTCAGCGCCAGGGAAAAATCCGCACCCAGGGCCATCTGGAGGGGCTTAAGGCGGCTAAACGTGTAGTAAAGGCCGCTTCTGACTTGGGAATTTCATACCTAACCCTGTATACATTTTCAACGGAAAACTGGAAACGCTCTGCGGAAGAAACAGGCTTTATCATGAGCCTAGTCAGGCAATATTTGCGGGGAGAGCTTGATTTTTATAAGGAAAACCGTATAAGAATTAGGCATACAGGCAACAGGGAAGGACTTCCACTGGAGATACAAAAAGAACTAGATTTGGCCTGTAAGGAAACATCGGGTTTTAAGGGGCTCCATGTTATACTGGCTTTAAATTACGGAGGCCGGGACGAGATAGTCAGGGCACTAAGGCGCATGATTCAAAAGGGAATTTTGGGGCCTTCTGGAAATGATTTCCAACGTATATCAGAAGACAGCATCTCCGAAAACATGGATAATCCTGATGTAAGCCCCCCTGATCTCATAATTAGAACAGCAGGGGAATTTAGAACTAGCAATTTCCTCTTGTGGGAGGGGGCCTATGCGGAATACTATATTTCGGATAAACTATGGCCTGATTGGGAGTCTGAAGATTTGAAAAAAGCATTAATAGAATATGAAGGCCGGATACGCCGTTTCGGCGGGGCTGGCGGAACAACATGAAAAAACTTATACCCAGGCTTCTTATATTTTTTGTCGGGCTCCCCGTCCTTTTCGCAGTGGTAATTCTTCTTCCTGCCCATAACCATTTGGTTCTCAATCTGATGGTGGTTATTGCTTCTATACTTGGGGCTATGGAATTTCAGTATATTCTAAAGCTAAAGAACCTCTATATTCCCCTGCCAGAAGCCGCCATCTTGGGAGGACTTATTCCAGGGCTCACAATGGCGGTAGCTTGCCTTAACTTTAACCTCATTGGAATAACCGTAATCATAATGGCTGGGTTTTTCTGGCTTATTGTATCCAGGGTCTTTTCTTCTCATGAGAAACAAGATGCCTTTGTTTTCAGGGTCGCGGCAGGGTTTTCTGTAATTATTTACCCTGGGCTGTTTCTGACCTGGATTATACTCATGACCTTGCTGCCGAATCCTGAAATTATTATCATCACTTTTCTTCTTATAGTCTTTCTCAATGACTCTGTTGCCTGGGCCACCGGTATGCTTTTTGGCAATGGCAATAGGGGAATTATTCCGGCCAGTCCCAACAAAAGTATTGCGGGTTTTATTGGGGGAATCCTGGCCTCAGTGGGAGTGGGGATTGCAGCAGAAATACTTTTCCCCCAATCTTTTGACTCCCGTTTTTTGCTCTCGCCGCTTGCGGGCGCCTGTCTGGGCTTTATTTCCGGCATTGCCGCCATCCTTGGGGATCTGGGTGAATCGGTTTTGAAGAGGAGCGCGGTAATAAAAGATTCCGGGTTTATTATGCCCGGAAGGGGCGGCATTCTGGATTCAATTGATTCCATTGCCCTGGCAGCGCCGGTATTTTTTCTGGTTTACAGCTTGCTCTTTATCAATTGAATTCGCGGAAACAGTAATGAGGAAAAAGGTTGCTATTCTTGGCGCGACCGGTTCTATAGGGAAAAGCGCGGTCGAAGTATTGCGCCAAGGCGTTTTTGAGACAGTTCTTTTAACAGCCCATTCAAACGCAGATTCCCTTGTTGCGCTAAAAGAGCATTTTCCCAAAGCAAAACTGGCATTGTCCGGGAATGGAAATAAAGGTCAGCTAATTGATTATTACGGAGTACAGGGGCTGCATAAGGCCATTGAGGACTGCAAGGCGGATATAGTAATAAACGGCATAAGCGGGGCCGCAGGGCTTGAGCCTTCAATTGCCGCGATCAATACCGGCTGCTGCCTGGCACTAGCAAACAAGGAAACCATAGTCATGGCTGGCCCTTTGATTAAGGCCCTGCTAAAAGAAAAGAACGCCAGACTCATTCCCGTAGATTCGGAACACAGCGCTATATTTCAGCTTATACAAGCCCACGGAAAAGAAAATATTGCCGAAATCATTCTGACAGCTTCCGGCGGCCCTTTTAAAAATTATCCTGAAACACGCTTGGCGCACATTACTCCGCAAGAGGCTCTGATTCATCCTACCTGGCTTATGGGGCACAAAATCACCATAGATTCAGCGACATTGGCAAACAAGGGGCTAGAAGTAATAGAGGCGGTAAGGCTCTTTGATTTTCCTCCAGAAAAAATCAGAGTTCTTGTCCACCCCCAGAGCATCATTCATTCCATGGTGCGGCTTAAAGACGGCTGTTTTTACGCGCAAATGTCAAAGCCAGATATGCGCCATCCCATTCACAACGCCCTTTACTGGCCAGAGGTGGTTCCTTCATCTCTTGAAATTCTGGAATTTGAAAATCTTTCGCTGGATTTCTCCAAACCGGATACCGTGCGTTTTCCCATGCTGTCCCTGGCTTACAGGGCCTGTAAAGAAGGCCAAGGGGTATACCCCATGCTGCCGGCGGTTTATAATGCGGCAAATGAGGTGGCGGTTCATGCTTTTCTGGAGGGGCAGATCGGCTTTCTTGAAATTCCCCACATAGTCGAGTATGTTATGAATAATATGACTTTGCCGGAGTATAATGCCCCGGCTCTGTCAACCGTTTTGAGTTTATCTGATATACTGGACGCGGACAAAAAAGCTAGAGCTATGGCTTTAAGATATTAGTTCAGGAGTGAATTTAGTGATACTGAAAATAATACTTGGCCTTTTTGGATTGGGAATAGTGGTCTTTGTTCACGAGTTAGGGCATTTTATCGCTGCCCGGCTGGTCGGAATTGATGTGGAGGCCTTTTCCATAGGGTGGGGAAAACCCATTTTAAAGAAAAAAATCGGGGCTGTTGAATACCGGCTGGGCATGTTCCCCATAGGCGGCTACTGCAAGATGAAAGGCGAAAACGAATTCAAGGAAGCCTGGGAACAAAACCAAAATTC
>JAIRUO010000245.1 GCA_031254385.1 Treponema sp.
TGAATATAAAGATAATTTCCCTTTCTTTGTTCACTGCTCATTGATCATTTATTCCATGCCCCAATCCGCTAACCCGTTCTGCAAAATCTGCCGGGCCATATCAATAGTGATTTGGTATAGAGCTGAGTCCGCAGTAACCGATGTTTCCAACGCATAAGCTACCTGTCTGTTCAGTTCTGCTTTGGGAATGGTATAAAGGACGTATGCGGTATATTCATCGGTGTATAGATCTTTCTGGTCAGGGTCGTAGCGGCGGCGTAGTATCCACCAGTCAGATTCTCTCTGTGCCCCTGAGTAGCTTACGTTTACAAGCGAAGTGATAATGCTGTCAATCTGTTGACTATACTCGCCCGAAGCTGTTCCTGCCGCTAATGACGAATTGGCGCCACCTTGCGATTGCGCTGCACCTTGTACCCTTGCCTGGTATTCGCTGGCGATGTTTGTACGGAGCATGGCGCCTATCCTCTGCTGTGCGCTGAAATTGTCCGCCCACGCAAGCACAAACTGCCGGTTCACGCCGCTTTCTTCACCGATTATCACATACTTGTCCCTGAATTCTGGCTGCGCCTGTACTCTGGAAATGCCGTACTGAACATAGGTTGTTATCCAATCGGGTGTTTTGATGTTCATGGAGGTTCCCTTGGTCTCCAGTTCCGCGTACGTTGCTTTAGGGCCGGAGGCGCAAGAGCATACTAGCAGCATCCCTGCTGCTAGTATGCTTAGGAGTTTGCTTCGCAAACTCCGCCAATCCCTTCGGGATTGCCTTGTAACAGCGGCATCCATGCCGCCTAAAGCAATGTGCAATGTGTTTTTCATTCTTTTCTCCTTTTAAAAAACCATATTAATACCCTGCTATGCAGGATTAATTCAAAAGTGAGTTTAACCAAGTGTTAAATTCCTGCGCAAATTGACCTTGCTTAAATGAAGTTTCCACTGCACCTACCGCAAGGCGGCGGGCTTCAGAGGCGTTGTTGGGGTGGGACTTGCGGTCATTCTCGGTAAAGGAAAAGATTGCAGCGCCGTTTGAGTTCTCAAGGGCAGCGTCCAGATAGTAACGGCAGGATACTACGTTCTGACTTATTAGCTCAAAACGAGCGTTTGCGTGTAATACATAGCTACCCTGTCCTTGTTCATTTATCCTGAACCCCAAGTCCCTAAAAAAAGTTCCGGCGGCGCGGGTAAAGAGGGTCCTGTCAGCGGCCTGTTCGGTATTTACCGCTATGCCGATGGTGATTAGCGCGG
Organism: Treponema sp.; assembly: GCA_031254385.1. The sequence goes on from JAIRUO010000245.1 coordinate 1,243, forward strand.
CACATTCAATCATTCTTGTCCTGATGGCAGCAGCCCCTCCGTAACCTGGCCTGCGGCTCGCCGCTGTTGAATCAAGGACTTCGAGTATATTTTGAAAGTTGTCCGTTATCTGTGCTAAGGCATGGGCAAAACTGAGCCGGGCGTATACGTCAAATGTCGCTTGATCTGGCATGGCTGCGGCTGAGGCAAGGAGGGTGCTAATAATTGCGGTGTTTTCCCTGATCATGCCGGTATACCGGGCAGCACATTCGCGGCGGTTCATCCGGGCGCAGACATAGACGGTACGGTTGGGTGCATTGTATACGTCAATTTGCACTCCGATAAGGCCGCGCACGTTAGTACTGGTGTTTATTTCTTGCGAAAAGGTTTGACTCTCATTAAATGCGATGCCAGTGGTGTTACCACTTGTTGTAGCACCAACTATCTGGGAAAACCTTTGCGAAGCTTCGGTGAGGCTTGCTACATCTGTTCTGAAAGCGCGGGCAAGCGCGTTCATTGCGGCGGCTTCTGCCTGCGGTTGGCTGTTCCCCTGTGCGGTTACGGCTACCCAGTCACGGGAAGGGTAGGCCCTTTCAAGGTTCTGTACCCAATCGGGGGCAGTTTGCGCGTAGAGGCTGGATATGAAGAATAGCGCAATGACCGCACATAACTGTACTCTATTCATAATCCACTACTCTTTTTCCGCCCTGTTGGCATTTACCGTATCAGTAACTTTCTTTGCCTTGACAAGGGCGATTATTAGTTTTATAAGGCCGCTGATCAATAAGAACGGCCCCACAAAAACGGAAACAAAAATCCAGGCTATACTTCCGAAAGACTTAAAAAATGAATTAGCGTTCAAGCCCCCTCCAGTATTGGTGCTAGTAAAGGGATTCACGTTAGCTGTTTTTGGGCGAAACCACGATCTGGTATGAATCAAGCCCCATATAGCTCCTCCTAAAATCCAGCCACCTAAAATACCCATTACTATTCCATAAGGGATAGATTCTGAAGAGCTAAGCAGAAACATGACGATAAAACCGCCAATAAAAAAAAGAAACGAAGGAATAAAATTTTTAATGGCTATTGCTTTGTCCGCCGTATTTCGTTTTAGGTTGCACTCATCGCAAATAGCTACTTTATACTTCGCCGCGCAAGCCCTGCATAACGCCTTCCCGCAGTCAACGCAGGAAGCCACCGACTCTTCTTCTGGATGATAAAAACAGTTCATAACATACTCCTTTCGATTAAAGACTTCTTATATAACTCTCAATTTCTCTCTGCATAAGGTAATTTTAAAACCTTAATAAAGTTACCGTTTTCCCACTCTTCTTTCAGCCCATCATGATATTCAATGGCAGGGGATCCATGAATTTTCCCATCGCGGTAACATACGCCAGTCTCCTCAAAGCCCTGTACGTAGCTTTCATCCCGCCTCAGTATAAATCTCTGGCCTTGATAAGGCCTGCCCTCTTCATCTGTGAATACTTTGCCAACTAATTCTTTTTCACGTGGGCTCGTATACTTGCTTGTTTTTGCATATTTTCCTTTCGACATTAGAACCTTTTCACTCCTTTCCTCTGCTACCTAAGCTCCGTCGGCTTGTTTTCGAACCGCCGGCGGAGTGCCTTCTTATCAGTTTGGCCCAGGAACTTGGCGTATGGGACGGACGTAGTGATTCCTTGATCTTTCATCAGTAATAATTCCGATTACAGCCACTGATATTTGACTATTACTAAAATTTTGCACAATTACACCCCATCCAAGATCGGGTCCTTGTCTATATTCTGTAGAAGACCAATACCAACCATCTGTAAAATCACCTAAATTTCGCCGTTTTAGATTTCCATACATTTGATCCAATTCACCAGAGCTAGGTAAAAACCAATCAGAAAATCCATTAAATTCCAATTCTACAATTTTTATCGCTGCACTATCCCACTCTCCCCCTACTTGTCTTAATTTTTCAACGATTAATTGTGTGTTTTGCTTACCGCTCCCAATATCACTTCTGGTATTGTTTACCATATTAAGAACAGAACCTAAGCGTACACTCCACGGTGCTTGGAATTCTATTTCCATAGGCGCAGCTTCCAGATAGCGCCAGCCGTTAGAGTTGTTTCCTTTGTCGTAGAAGATAAGGCCGCCGGACGGGCCTGTATCGCCGATTCTGTATGTCTGTACACTAGATTGGCTCTGTGCCGAGGTTGTCTGAGTTGAAGGCTGAGTAGGAGCTACGGGGGTGCTTGTTGATGATGAAGCTGGAGTTGTACTTTGTGTTGATGCAGTTGCGGTTGTTGTTCCACTGCTTGAATTACTCGCAATAATATCTGCTATAAGCGGGCTCGAAGAAATATTTTTGTTAAACTGACCTAATACTTGCGCGGTTTGGACTTCCAGTGCACGAATCCTTAAACGGTAACCGCTGCCTAAGGGGGCGATGGCGCCTGATATGATAGTTTGCGCGCCAAGGATTTTTCCTATTTCCTGGGCGGAATTGTCGTCAACTTCACCGGAAAACTGGAAATTTTGCTCGGCGCGAATTGCATCAAGCTGCTGGCGATCTACGACTGTGAAGATCCTGTCGTTTACCGTGTTTGCGATAAGTTCGTCAATAATATATTCGGAAAGCTCTGTAGAATT
>JAIRUO010000286.1 GCA_031254385.1 Treponema sp.
GGAGCAGGGGGGATTCGAACCCCCGGTGCCTTGCGGCACAACGGTTTTCAAGACCGCCTCCTTCAACCACTCGGACACCGCTCCATTAAGGCGACCGCTAGGTCGTCTATCCAATAAACATAACACGAGCCGACGCAGAACCAGTTTTCACTACCCCGTTAAGGTAGGTGGGCTTTAGCCCACCGTGTGCGCCGCTCCAATAAAGCAGCCCGTAAGGGCTGTTTCTCCAAAAAAACTAACACGAGCGGGCGCAGGATAATTTATCACTATCCACTAATGTAGGCAAGCTTTAGCTTGCCGTATGCGCCCATCCATTAAGGCGACCGCTAGGTCGTCTATCCAATAAACATAACACGAGCCGGCGCAGAACCAGTTTTCACTACCCCGTTAAGGTAGGTGGGCTTTAGCCCACCGTGTGCGCCGCTCCTATAAGGCAGCCCGTTAAGGGCTGTTTTCCTAATTACCGTTTTCGGAGCAGGGGGATTTGGGGTTCCAGTCGCAAACGTCCTGTTTGCTCCTTCCACCCCCGCCTTCACGCTCCCCGGCGCGTCCTGCGCCGGCCTTTTCGGTTAAGGCTTGCGCCTTAGCTATTGTCTAGGAGCGTTCCGCTTCGAATCCCCCTAGCCCTCACTCCGTTCGGAGCAGGGGGGATTTGAACCCCCGGTACCCGGTTAAGGTACGACGGTTTAGCAAACCGTTGGTTTCGACCACTCACCCACCGCTCCAGACCTAATTTTAAGGAATTTTTCTAACCATAGCGGTTTTGGGATTTGTTGTCAAGTAGGGTAACTTTTTACATAATAAGCGTTAATATTTCTTCGCCATGTGCTGGGATCAGCTCCTGCCGTTTGGGGTCAACAACAAGATCCATAAATTCTAGGGGGATAACGCCGAGGAGAACCCTTCCTTCGGGTAGCACAAAGGCGTTGATAGAGACCTTACGATCTCTCCAGTGTATTTCTACCGGTTCTGTAACTTTGCATTCCACTTTTGAGCCACCTGCTAGGTTAGCGGTGCGTGTGCCTATTACAGAGAGACCGAGCTTCTGGCGCATATCTTCGTTGATAATAAGAGAAGTAGCGCCGGTATCGACAAGGGCGGTAACGGTTACGGAACGGATATCCTGTTCCGGAATAATACCGTCCTGTACCCTGATTAGATCACCGCCATTTTTTACAGTGATTTCAGCGTGAACATTACCCATTAATTTCCTCCAGTTATTAAATTACCTACCATAGCCATCCGGGTCTAAAACAGCCTTTAGCGCTTCTTTGCCGCGCAGATACCTGTCAAAAAGAAGCGGGAAACTTGCAGAACGCCAGCTATCGGCATCGTTGGTTCCCCAGAAGGTTACGCGCTCTATTCTTCCGTTGCCGTTATTGGCAGGGCCAGCGGCGTTTTTCCTGAATAGACGGAAAAACTCGGCGTACCTGTAGGCTTGGGCTTGCTCCAGCGCTTCGGTCCACTGGCCTCCGCTGTTCCAGGTAATGTCGAGCTCGGTGATGCTTATGCTTACCCCAGGCAATGAGGAAAAAAGATTTATCGATCTTTCTATATTTGAGGAGCTTGTGTTTTGGTTGTAATGCCCCTGCATGCCAATGCCCTGGATTAACAGTTTGCCGTTGGGACGCCTGCCGGCGTATCGCTCGTTGATGTCTCTGACCATGTTGTAAACGGCTGTTGCCTTGGTCGAATAGTCAAGGTTGTAGTCGTTGTAATAAAGCTTGACATCCCAGCCGTTTTGATCCGCAATTTCTGCCGCTTTTAGGAAGGCAAGTTCAATCCATTCAGGCCCAAGCGCTAGATACCAGCCTGCATCGCTACGCAACCTGCCTCTCCAGTCTGCAGTAGCCGCTTCGCCATCGTTAAAGGCCTCGTTCACTACGTCAATGGCATACAGCCCTGCGCCGTAGCGCCTCATCACATTTTCAATATGAGCATCAAGATTCGCCTTTGCCTCCGCACGGGAAAGGGGAGGATTCCCCCACATCCATGCAGGGGTCTGGGAATGCCATGCAAGGGTATGGCCTATTATGGTGAGGCCGGAAACTTTGGCAAGCTGCTGGTCAAGGTTATTGTATGTAAAGACACCCTTACTGTTTTGAAGCTGATCCGGCTTCATCTCATTTTCTGGCGTGAACGCGTTGAAGTGGTACTGGATTATGTCAAGCTTGTCGCCTGTCATCCTGTTGTTTCCAGAGGTCGTTCCTATAAGGAAGTAATCCTTGTAAACGTCCTTTAGCGCGGGATAGTCCCTATAGTCAGGCTCAACGTTTCCTGTCTCAAGGAGGCGCTGAGAAATTCTGATATTATCAATGTACCAGACATCAGCATGATAGGGCGCTTCATTAACGACAAAGCGGAAGTCAATGCTTCTTAAAGGTTCGTTCAAGCCGGTCAGCGGGGTTGTTGTGTTTACCTCAACCCATTCGCCAATGTTTATCGTGCCGGGAGTAATAGGAAATTTTACTACACCTGTAGCCCCCGGATAATCTTCGCTAAGCACTATGCCAAGGCCAGTGAGGGTTGACTTTCCCTCGTTGCCTTGCCTTGGCGCATAGACGCTGTAAGAGATGGTGTAAACCGCAAACTGGCTAAGGGGCGTTTCAAAAGTGAGCCTAATGGCATTGCTTGCGCCTGTGTAGTCTTGCGACGAACTTTTATGCGTTCCTTTGAGGGAAAACTTGTCGCCGTTGCCAAAGTTTGTGACCCACTCGATCTCCACATTGTCCACATTGGACACAGTAAAACGCTGCTCCCATTGGGCTTTGTCTGCGGGGCGGAAACTGATATTGGCTATTTCACCCGGATCACTTGCGGTTCTTGCCCCCGGCTGGTTTGTACAAAAAACCAAAAGCGTTGTAAGAAGGACGGCTAATGCCGCTGCTATAGCAAGCCTTAATCTTTTCATAAAATCTCCTTGGGTGAAAAAGGGCATGGTTAAGAAACCGCAATAATTGAATTAGGAAGGCTTTTGAAGGAGAAATTCGGTAAATAATCTGTCTTCATGGCGTATGTGATTAATCCACCAGTCTTTTAGGAATTCCAGGAATTCGTAAGGGTCCTCATCCCAGTTGCTTTTATTGCTGATCCGAACCAGCTTTTGGGTCAGTTCGCTGTGCAGTCCATGGTGGTGTTCTTGTCCGGGGAAGCCGTATTGTTTATGAAAGTCTTCCTCAACCTGGAAATGGATGCGCGTGTATTCGTAGACCATGTTGCTAACAGGTCTTAATAATTCTTTACCGTGTTTGTTCTGCATTCCGAAGTAGAGTGAATTGATGGTGCTGACAATCCCCCTGTGCTGCTCATCAATTATTGGTATTCTCAATTCGTAATCGGGCTTCCAAATAATAAGAACATTATGATTAATCAAGCCGTCTCTAATTTCTTCTTTTTTTTGCATATTTCACCTAGTCAAGATTGATAGGTATACAATAACCTTAATCTTGCGCCGTGTCAATGCGAACAATTGAAAAACCCTGCCGTCATTGAGTACAATAAGCGGAATGAACATTAGCCCAAGTTTCCATAGACTCGGCCTCCTTATCGGCGAAGAAGCGGCTGCGGCCCTTTACCGCGCCAGGGTTCTGGTCTTTGGGCTAGGTGGAGTGGGAAGCTGGTGCGCCGAAGCATTGGTCCGTTCGGGGATTGGAAATATAACGCTTATTGATTTTGACAAGGTAGAGCCTAGCAATATTAACCGCCAAATTGAAGCCACAACAAACACCATTGGGCAGTTGAAAACCGATGCCCTTGCTTCCCGTCTTAAAGAGATAAATCCCGATTGCGTTATCACCGCCATACCCGGATTCTTCTCCTGTAAGGATGAGGGCATGGAACACACCGCACAAAGTTTCGGCATACCTGGCGCGGATTATATAATAGACGCCATTGACAGTATGGAGAGCAAACTCGATTTAATTGAAACCGCCACATCTTTTGACGTAACGCTTTTTTCTTCGATGGGTATGGCACGCAAGCTCGATCCAACGCGGCTGCGTACCGGCGATATATGGAAAACTCATGGCTGCCCGCTGGCGCGGAATGTGCGCGAGGGTCTGCGCATGCGTGGCTTTAAGGGGAATTTTACCGTGGTTTATAGTGATGAAAAAGCTCCTCAGGGGGATGATTCTTTATTGGATAACGACAATGCGACAAAAGAGCTGTTTAAGAAAAAGGCTTTGGGCAGCGCAGTTACCGTAACTGCCGCTGCCGGGATGATACTGGCAAGCCTGGTAATTCGGGATATTTGCGGGAGAGGCAATGAGTAACCGTTTCCTCCGCAGGGCAGACGCAGGCGTCATAGTCCAAAAGCTTTGTACAAGAGCCATTTTTGAACGGAAGCTCATCAGCCCTAGCGACCGCATCCTTATAGCCGCGTCAGGGGGAAAGGATTCAACGGTCATGGCCTGGGCCCTTTCTGTTCTGCGTCCCGTGCTGAAGATGGATTATGAATTGCAGGCCCTTCATATATCCAGCGACTTTTGCGCGTGCTGTAAAAAGTCCGTTCTGTCCCAGCGTCTAAATGAATGGGATATTCCCTTTGCTGACCTTGAAGTACCCATTATTGGACGACTCAAACCGGGCAGAAAAATGAACTGCTACTGGTGTTCAACCCAGCGTCGGACTGAACTGCTACGTTACGCCATGGAAAACAATTTTAACAAAATCGCCCTTGGCCATCATCTGGACGACATTATAGAAACCTTTTTTATGAATATGACAGAGAAAGGCAAGTTATGCGCCATGCCAATTATGCTCTCGTACCGCAAATACCCGGTAAGCCTGATCCGACCCCTGGCATATCTTGAAGAAAAGCAGATTATCGCCTGTGCCGCTCAGCAGGACATACTGAACGCATCCTGCACCTGCCCTTATGGCGTCAATTCAGGCCGCCGGGACATACGAAAAAGAATCGCGGATTTTATCAATTCTGAATCAGACAAACGGCGCATCATGGCTGCCCTATCCACTGGGTCAATAGATTTACTTGAGGAGTATAATGAACCTTGTTGACATTGGTATTAACCTGACCCACCCTTCTTTCGACAAGGACTGCAAGGAAGTAATGCAAGCTGCGGCTAACGCCGGGGTAAAAATTTTGGTCATTACCGGAACCAGCGTCAGCGCAAGCCAAAAAGCCCACTCCTTTATAGAGCAAAACAAAAACAGCCCCTGCAAATTGTTCTTTACCGCCGGCATCCACCCCCACGAGGCATCCGGTTGCGATAATTCTGCCATAGAAGCACTACACGGCATGGCGGGCCAGGGCGCTATAGCCATTGGCGAGTGCGGCCTGGATTATTGCCGGGATTATTCGCCTCGCCCTGTCCAGCGCCAATGCTTTGAAAAACAGCTTGAACTAGCAACAGAACTGAAGCTGCCGCTCTTCCTCCATGAACGTGAGGCCTTTGCAGATTTTAAAGATATGCTGAAAAACGCCATGCAAAAAGTGCCAGGCGCGGTGGTTCACTGTTTCACCGGCTCAGAAACCGAACTAGAAGCTTATTTGGATATGGGCTGCCATATTGGTATAACCGGCTGGATCTGCGATGAAAGGCGCGGTCTGCATCTTGCAAACCTTGTAAAAAAAATCCCCTCCAATCGTCTGTTAATAGAAACCGATGCTCCCTTTCTAGCGCCAAGGGATCTGCCCGGAAAAAAAATACACCGGAACGAGCCTAAATACCTTCCTCACATTGCACAGGTTATAGCGCGTTACGTGAACAAAGACCCTGCCGTACTTGCGGAGGAAACATACGCGAACAGCATTAGGTTTTTTGGAATATAAAAGAAGAACCACGGATTGCACGGATTTTAACGGATGAACACAGATAAAAAGTCTTAAAACTCCAAATCCGCGATAATCAAGAGGGGAACCGCGTATCGTTGATACGACACCGCTATGCGGTTCGGTTGAGTATACCGTCTTCATCCGTGTAATCCGTGGTTAATTTCATAATTCGTTAAAACCCAGCAGAGGCGCTGGCGTGGGCGGTAACAGAACTGCCCATATAAATCGCACCGTTTTTGGCTGAGGCTTCGTGTTTCGCGTAATCAAAGGCCAGTTCTAAATCCCCAAGACCGCCACGGCTGCGGATTTCAGATTTTGCTCCGGCTTCGGCCTCTGAGGCGGCAAAGGCTTCGGCTTCGGACAATTTCCTGAATGTGCCGTTTTGGTTGCAGCCGTAAACCGTGTACCCGAAAATTCCATCTCTGTGGTAATCTGGCTTTATTTCTACTGTATAAGAGGCGCGTATCTTTCCAGCTACAGCGCCAAGGGCGTTTGCGACCTCATAATGATCGGGAATGACGGCACTTGTACCGAAAAGCCGAGCCACATCATCCAGAAAAATCCTGATGGGTGCGCCAAGGCCCACGAGCGGCAGTGGTGTGTGCAAATTCAATGCCACTAACGTGTTGGCATGGCCAACTTGGGCCTTGCCATCTTCGGCATGGCCAACTTGGGCATTGCCATCTTCGGCGTTGCCAACTTGGGTATTGCGAGCTTGGGCTTTGCAAGCCTTCGCTGATTCATAACTTTGCTGGATAAAATACTCCGTTCCTTCGAGGCTGGCCTTTTTCTCAAAGTTTTTATCCTGGTTCTCAAGAAGGGTTCTGGCGATATTAAAGTAGAGTTTTCGCTTTACCTCGTCATACACGCGGTTGCAAAGATCGTCCACGGTTATACCCATGTTCAGGGCTATGTGCCTTGCGGCAAGAAGCGAAGCTTCGTTTGAATAAGCGGAAAAATCGTTTGTTAGGTGCATAACGTCCGTCGGCGTAAAACCTACCATTTGGATAATGCCTTCTGCCAAAAGCCGCGAAGGGTTGAGATTGTAAATATCCGTGTCCATTGCCGCAGCAGCTTCACGAAGGATTAGTGGGCCCTTCTCCAGAATTTCACACAGCTTCTTTTCCGTGTCAGTATAACGGGCGCTGTCGCGGATACCGCTACCAAGAAGAAAATGCTCGTGAAGAAAAAGGGAATGTTGGGTATGGCTTTCGGCCAAGTTCCGAAGTTTTTCAATTACAGCCGGATATTTTGAGGCAGCAACGCAAAGGGGAACAACCCGGTACTCCTCAAGTATCAGGCACTTTTCGTTATAATGAACCGCGCTGTCTCC
>JAIRUO010000042.1 GCA_031254385.1 Treponema sp.
TCCCTGAACTGGCAGGCTTCCACGATTTCAAGAGTCCCTTTGGTGGCCTCTGGCCAGGAATTAAGCCGTTTTCGCAAATCCTTGGAGGCTTTAAAAAGGCCGTCTTCATCGCTGACCGAATCGTTGTCCGTATCATTGAGCGACAAGCTACCAATGGTTTTGTTCAAGTCTATAGCCCGCAAGACTTTATGAACCGCATAGTCGGATTTATCAAGAAAAACCGAAGTATCCAGAAACGCAAGTGGCAACTCCTTATGTTTGCATAAGACCCTTATGTCGTCAGGTGTGATGGCGGCATAGAGTTTTCTCACCCTGCCTGTTAATTCACATAACGCCTTGTTGTCAGCGGAAGCCAGGATCAGGCCATCGGCGTTTTCTCGCAAGAAGGAGAGGGGATTAAATTGAGGAATGTCTTTGTTCCTTTCGCTCAAGATTTCACAGAGACGTCCAAAACCTTTGCGGTTTTCCACAAAGCAATAAACCGCACCGCTTGTATGGGTCCCAGCAGTTAATGTCGCGCCGATGATGGGTCGTATCTGTCTTTCTTTTGCTTCTTCCAAAAAGGTATGCACGCCGTAGAGGTTATTGATATCGCAGAATGAAACTGTTTTAACCCCATAGGATGTCGCCCGTTCCAGAATTGTAGCCGGCTTATGTATGCCGTAAAGCAGGGAATATGCTGAACAGAGGCCGAGTCTAGCGTCCATAGCTGGAAGCCGCCAGAGTTACTCCGCGCATAAGCGAGGACACCCCATAGCGGCCCTGTACTAAGTCAACCGCTTCCTGGAAGCGGCTTTTTTTCGCATCACGCTCCGGCTCAAACAGATCGTAGGTATAGCCGGAGGGGGCCAGGTTTTCCAGGGCAAGGTAAATGGTGCGAATCCTGATGCGGCGGTTTACGGTTCTTTTGTACAAACGCTCTGCCGCCGTCAAAATTTCATTATCCAGTACGAAAAGCTGTTTGCCTCTTTCTATGCCTTCTGTCGCTACACCATCGCTGTATATGACCGCAAGTCGAATCGACCCAGCCCCGAGTTTTTCCTTTCGCATTTCAAGGCCACCGTCTTCGGTCAGGGAAGCAAGAGCACCTTTGATAATTGTTTCATCGATTACACTCTCCTCAAAGTCAGCCTTTTTTTCAATTTTCCGATTCGCCCAGGTTCCAACCGGGCTGTTGTCTATACCCCTAGCAGCGTCCCGCAGGGAAAGGCCCTTTTTCCCGAACAGGGACGCAGCTTCCCCGTCCGAAAGCGCCGCCAGTTCGCCAGCCTCCCTAAAACCCGTTATCTGCAAGGTTTTTAGCAGAGGTAGGTCCAGGCCAGGAAGCAGAGCAATATCCTTATGAATGAGGAAGGCCGTCTCTTCCCCTGGGCATACCTCAATCAGCCCTTCCGGCCTTATGACCCGGCTTGCCACTTTGGAAACCAGTTTGTTGGTCGCTGTCGCAGCAGCAGCCTCCATAGCCAGAGCATCGGTGATTTCATTTTGAATATGATGAATACAGTCCTTGGGGGGCCCAAAAAGCCGCTTTGTTCCGGTAATATCAAGGTAAATATTTCCAGCCTCATCGTTTTGCCATACTGGGGCGTAACGGTTTACAATGGTTTCCAGCGCATTATTTATTCTGGCATAAGCTGTGGGATCGGGACTTATTATCGCCAAATCCCGCACCATGCGCCTGGCTACTGTCAAGGCAAGGCCCGGCTTGATATTCTGCCTGAGCGCTTCCGGCGAGACATCCCAGGCTGTCCCGGCCTTTCCGGCAATCACGTAGGGCCTACCCCTAAGACGGGGGTCAAGCAGGGCCGCCACTGCTGCTCTAAAACCGATAAAGTTAAGATGACCAATTGCCCTTTCCATGTTTTTATAATATACTATACTAATGTATAGGTATTAGTCAATGGGCATAAAACCGGCATCCTTGCCGTTTTTATGCCTCAACGAATGCTGCGAATTCGTCAGTTACAGTTTTTAAAGCGGCATCCCTGCCGCAACATATCTCTAAATTACCTAAATTCTGGTATGATTCTATTCCATGAAGATAGTAATACTTGATGGTTACACCCAAAACCCCGGTGATTTAAGTTGGGCGGGCTTCGAAGCGCTCGGCGAAATTAACGTTTACGACCGCACTCCGGCGGATAAAATCATCGGGAGAATCGGCGCAGCAGAGGTTGTGTTGACCAATAAAACGCCCTTCTCAAAGGAGACCTTCGATGCGTGCCCGAATATCAAATACATAGGCGTGTTGGCAACGGGCTACAATGTCGTGGACCTTGTGGCGGCAAAACAAAAAGGGATTGTGGTAACGAATATTCCGGCCTACGGCACGGATGCTGTGGGCCAATTTGCAATAGCCTTGTTGCTTGAGATTTGTCATCACATCGGCCATCACAACGAGGCCGTCCATACGGGACGCTGGGAAAACAACGAGGACTGGTGCTTCTGGGACTACCCGCTCATCGAGCTGGCAGCTAAAACGATGGGTATAATCGGCTTTGGCAGGATCGGACAGTCCGTCGGAAGAATAGCGAAGGCGCTCGGTATGCGTGTGATTGCGTTTGACGAAAACCCTAACGACAGCGGCAAGGCAATTGCAGAGTATGTAACGCTGGACGAAGTTCTGGCGCAGTCCGACGTAATTTCGCTGCACTGCCCGTTATTTCCATCGACGCAGGGCATCATCAACAAGGACCGTATCGCCAAAATGAAGGACGGCGTAATTATCATTAACAATTCCCGCGGTCCTCTGATTGTAGAACAGGATTTAGCCGATGCGCTCAATTCTGGCAAAGTCTACGCCGCCGGAGTTGACGTGGTATCCAGCGAGCCTATCAAGGGAGATAATCCGCTGCTGACTGCTAAAAATTGCATCATAACGCCGCATATCTCCTGGGCGCCGAAGGAGAGCCGACAGCGGCTGATGGATATTGCTGTCAATAATTTAAAGCAGTTTATCAACGGCAGTCCGGTAAATGTGGTGAATGAATAAATGAGTATTCGTCTTTATTTTATTAATGAAAATACTAACGAAATAATTGATAAAATCAGTATTACGCAGATTACAATGCAGCTAATAAAGAACATTTTTTTATACCTAAGAAATTCAAGTTGGAATTCATTTATTTTTTTATTTTGTTGGTTAACTGACTTTTTTAACGAAGCTAGGGAATTAGTAAGTTCATCTACTGTAGTTAAAAGTGATTTTATTCTTTGAAAATTTGATTTTGCCTTCCTTTCAGTAGCATTAATTTTATTTTCATTGTTTTCAAGCGATAAATCATGAGTAGTTAATAGTGATTTTAATTTTTGAAGATTTGATTTTGTTTTCTTTTCTGTAGCATTTATTTTATTCTCATTATTTTTTATCGATATATGATGCAGTTTTACATCTTTTTCCAGATTTTCTTGTTTAAATAAAATATCTTCTTGTGCTTTTAATTGTTTGATTACATTTATTATTTCTCTTTTGGCTAGGTCTGATAACTCTTGTTCAGAAGCCCCTTTCATTTTTAATTGCAACTGTCTTACGGTTGATCGATTTAATGCGATATTACTGACACCAAGGGCAAATAAGTATTTACTTATCTCAGAAAGTTTTCTCTGGAACTCAAATGAAATTTTTTGCGCTTCCACTCCTGACATAACAGCCTTCGCTATATCATAACCTGCTCCCTGCAAAGCTTCTATTGCCTTTTTCTTGTGACCAAACCCGGCTGATTGACTACGAGCTGAAGTAGCGCTGTTAGTAGCATTTTCAGCCATTTTGATTGCTTCTCTTACACTTTCGTCCAATTCATTAAGTTTTTGTACCTGTTCGCCAATTATTGTAGGCAAATCGCTTTCCTTGATATTCCCTAAAGAAATTTCACCATCTTCAATAACGGCAATTTCTGTTGTCTCGCTTGCTATTTTTCTAGGTTTTCTATTAATTATCCCCATTTTAGCGTCTCCTCAATCTCATTAATAAATTTTTTATCTTTTCGTTCAATCAGCTTTTTACTACGCTCAATATCATCTATATCAGCCTCGATTGCCTTTAATGATTCAATATAAAAAACAATAGTTTTGTCCATCATATCAAATACTTCATTGATAGTTTGTTCTGTTTCTTTAGCGGCTATCCACATATCAGCCTGAAGGTAGAAAATTTTTGCATTTGAAAGATGCAATTGTTCACTATAAATAGCAATTCTTTTATTTCGTAGTTTACTGCGTTGTATGCCCATCTTTACATCAGAATAAACTGCTATTGCAAATCTTCCGACTCCCACAAAATTAACACGTAAAATAAATTCCTTTGCAAATAGAGCGGGATTTCCTCCAGACTTCAAAGCACCTCGAATTGCGGCATCAATAAGATCGCAAGCGGTAAATGTTCCTGTAGCTATGGTCAACATTCTAACAATTGTCCGATTATTCCATGGTAAACAATTCTTCCATTCGATTTCTTTAAAATTACCTTTTTCTTTTATTTCCCTAACTAGACGGCGTATAAAATAAAAAGCCCGAACTATGACTTCATTTAGAATTACAGGAACGGCTTGGCGTCCTAATTCATGACCAACAGCCATCTCACTGCGTAAATCAAATTTATTCTTTACAAATGCATCATTTATTTTTTTGGGTAAACCTGAATTTTTTAGTCCCGGCATCATAGATAATTCTTTGAGAAGTGAAACTATAGGTCCAGGTATACCCATTCCAACTCCTGCGGTTTTTTTACTACCGGACATATCACTAACAAGATGATAAAACCAATTAATAGTTCCGGCAAATATTTTACTTATAAAATCATGACCTATTAATCCCTCTCCATTTTCGTCAATTGAAATAGGTAAAAATGTACCACTGCTATTTTGAAAATATCCTTTTTTAGTAAATTGTGTTAAGATTGAAAAAAACAAACCAATTGGGGATGGGTGATGCGCTAGATCATCTATATGGTGGCTTTTGGCACTAATCCCCGTATTTCCTCCTTTCCATATATTATCGCTGGGAATTTTAAATTTATTTTCAAGGTGTTGAATTGCACCATCTAGGCGGTTACCGTTATAACCCTGTTTTTTTGCAGTTTTCATTACAAAATCATTTACTGTTTTGTTACTCCAATCTTTACCACGTTTAAAACTGAATTCTCCTACCCACAGAGAGTCAACGATCCCAGCTATTATTCCACTTCCAACAGCTACCATATAATCAATGCCGTCTGCATGATTAGTTAAGCGGTCGATTTCCTTGTTTAACTCTTCTATTTTGTCTGAGTTTATTTGCAGCCTTGTTTCTATTTGATTTTTTGCCTTAATAATGGCTAATTTCTTTGGATCATTTTCGAAGGAAGTATCTAAAGGCGGAATAATTTCATATTCTACTTCAAAACCGTCAACAACAGTTTTTAAGTTCATTAATGATGTCATGTTTGAATCATCTCCTACACCTGATGTTGGTGCCAGAAAAAACCGTAGTTTTTAGGAAATTTTTGTCTTATAACTTATAATAATTTTCCTGCAATAATTGTCAATACCCCAGCAGGACTCATGAATTATTCCTTATTACCAATCTCCTTTAAAAAAAGAAATAATTTGTGCAATTGTAGAAATAATTATTGCTATTCCGGCAATAATTGCAAGATAACCGTTTGAACCGCCTTTTTTCTTTAAAAGATCGATTGTTTGCTCTTTTGTGAATTTTTTTGAAGAGCAATCTTTCAAAATACCCAGGTAGCGTTTATAGAGTATAAACGGGTTTATAAGAGACTGAATGGCCATTAATAATACCATTACCGCAAACCCCCAAACTTCTCCAGATGCTTCTCCAACAGCAACAAAAAAAATAATATCAATTGCTATAAAAATAGCTCCCAATACATAAACCTTTCGATAAAGCAAAGAAAAAGCCCATCCAATAATAGTGGGAAGGTCATGTTTATAGAACAAGGCCCATGATGATTTTACCGCATATTTTGCAAAAGCCTGTTTATATGTAAGGAAACTTGAACCTATTAACCCGCGAAGTAAACGCATGATTGGGTTTATATTGTCTTCGATGATAAACGCCTCAAGATAATCTAGCCTTTTTTCATCGGGTATTGCTTCTTCAACAGTTTCAATCTTGGCAAGCGATTCAAATACCTTGCAAATTTGCGCTATATCTTCTGCATTTGTTTCTGTAAAATCGAAGGTGATTTCCAATATATTGGGATTTGTCAGATCCGTTCTGGTTAATGTTACTGTATGCTCCAAAAGCCCTTTATCAGAAGCACATTCATAATGTGCTAATTCTTTGAAAGAAACATTTCCGGGTTTTGTAGTCTTTTTCCCGTTTACTGAGACATTTGCCAGCAAGGAGCCATTCCATTCAATACCATCTTCTGTTATTGCAATACCACCGGGATTTTTTTTATTCCAGCCCTGATCAATAACACCGATGACACTGTCCTTGTCTTTGATTTTTTCCACGATTGATTTGAAAACTAAATCGTCCTCATTCAAACAGATAAACCTGGAATTGAACTCGCTCAGCCTTTGTTTAGTTTCTTCTCTCTTTTCCATGATTTGTTACTCCTTTATATGCCAATACTTTGAATTTACCCGTAAAACTTACAAAACCAATTCTTTCTACGCTTTCCTGTAAGGAAATATAAGTTATTATATTTCCCCTATAGTAAATTGTCAATACCCCACAGGAAATTAAAATAAAATAAATTCCCTGTATGGGTGGTGTATGACAAGTCTCACGAAGTTATTGGCAATGAATATGAGGGAGCAAAGGCGCATCCTCGGTATTTCCCAGGCCACTCTGGCGGAACGGGTAAATACGTCAACCCATTATATAGCGATGATTGAGTTGGAACGTAAAACGCCTTCCCTGCCTATGATAGAGCGTATAGCGGAAGCCTTGGAAATTGATGCTCCGGAACTTTTCTCAATGAAATCTATACCCATAGAATCTCTAAAGGGGCTACATGGTGCGGTATTAGGATTTTTCGGTTCTTCTTTTGCCAGTATAATTAATGAAGTGAAGAAGGGAAAAGACCCAGACCAGGTTATAAAGGATACCTTAAAAAAACGGTTTCCGGATTCGCCGCCAGGGGAAGAAAAATAGACTTATTATCGGCTGTATTGGATGTTTTCTCAAAAGGAATTTAAGCGGCTGACCGAAGGCAGACGCTACTATGTTTTGATTCAATCAAAAAATATCCCGATTAAGCGGCTGATCGGAATCGAACCGACGTCTTCAGCTTGGAAGGCTGAGATAATAACCATTATATGACAGCCGCTAGATGCTGTATTCTACTTAATTTTGAGTTTTTTTGTCAAGGACTGTGTCCGCGAACAACTGGTTCGAAGGCTCTTTCAAGGTAGTTATTTATTGTCCGCTATCGCGGACGACGGGTCAAGCGGGCGGTCGCTTTCAAGCTCCTATGTTAAAGCTATAATACTTATCCATTTTACGATAATAGCGCAGCAAGGCATGGATTTTGGCTTGCCTATCGGAACTGAGGCGTCTTTCATCATAATCAATATCCGTTTCGCTATAGATGAATTCGGCGATATTGGATAAAATCAGATCCTGTTCCTGTTTATTGTGACAGTCAAAGTATGGATTTAATTGATGCGCAACAATTCCTTTCATGAATACCGCAAAATCTACTTTTGCTACGGCAATAATTGCGTCTTTGCGATCGTGCTTGACACGGGGCAAATTTCTGACAATTGCCGCCGCAGTTTTCCCGTTTTCGGCCTGAACGTAAAATAAGCCTTGATAATACCGTCCTTTACCGACATGTCCGCATTTTGCCGTTACTTCATAGAATCCCATAAACGCAACCTCATATCTGCGGGTTTCAACAAAACCTACTATAAATATAAAGATTTTTCAAAAAAAAGTCATATATTAATGCTTTTTTTCTGATAAGGTTGGCGAGAGCCTCAATTCCCTGCCCTGTAAACTCCGCCTTCTTCCGCTACTAGAGAATCCTTCTTAAGGGCTTCCAGGGCATCGTAAAAATCTGCGGTTTTGGGCTCAAGACCAAGACGTTTTTGAATATCCTCGTTCTTTCCTGGGCCTTCGTTTATTAGGGAGCGCATTATAGCGCCTCTGAGCTGGCGGAATGAACCGGTAAAGGGTTTCTGCCGGGTATAATGGGCGCTCTGGCGGTTGGGGTTGGGTATGGTTTTCTTAAGCGCGGCGCCGTAGTCCATTAGAGCCCAGTACCATTTTCGGGGATTGCTACGATCCAAAAATGAGTCTATTACAGGCAGTATTTTTTTGTCAGTAATTCCTTCCTGACCAGGAAAAAAGAAGCGGATCATCACGGAGCGTATGTTTGTCTCTATAAAAACGGATGCGTGGTTATAGGCAAAACAGGGAATGGCCCCGGCAGTATAAGGCCCAATTCCAGGAAGTTTAATCATATCTTCGGGCAGCCCTGGAACCTTGCCTTTGTAATCCCGCACTATAATTCCAGCGCAGTCTTTGAGGAATTTGCAGCGGCGGTTATAACCCAGGCCGCTCCACTCTCTTAAAACTTCTTCCAGACCGGCGTTATGAAGATCTGCGGGATTGGGCCATTTTTTCATCCAGCGTTTCCAGTATTCTTCAACGCGCTGAACCTTGGTTTGCTGGAGCATGAATTCAGAGACCAGTATGCCCCAGGGGTTTAAGTCCTCCCTCCAGGGAAGAGTTCTGCCTTCCTTCTCATAGAATGAATAGATGAGCCTGTTGAATTCCAAAGGCGAAAGACTCATAAAATGCCGGGGATTTTTTCCTTGAGCTTTTCAATTATTCTTTCTGCAATCTCTTTGGGCTCAATATCATCAGTATCTATGATCAAATCCACAAACGCGTAATCGTCATGATCAATAGTATATATTCTTTTGTAACGGCCCCTGTCTTGATCGTCCCTGGATGCTGTAAAAGCGGTGATTTTATCGAGATCGCCGCCTTCGCGCTTTTGAATGCGGCCTGCCCTGGTTTCAAGTTTTGCGGCAAGGAATACTTTTAGATCGGCTTCCGGCAGCATCCAGATTGCAAGGCGAGAGCCAAGAACGCAACCGCCTTCTTCCCTGGCAAGGGCAACCTGACGGCTGTCAACTTCCCTGTCCCATGAATCGTCCTTTGCGGCGAGTTCCAGGACTTCCGCCAAATCCAGACCTCTTTCCTGAGCCAGGCTGCGAAAGGTAAAATTAATGAACCGGGTATTAAGAATGTCAGCAATAATTTTGCTGACTGTAGTATTGCCGCAGCCGCTTTTTCCGGAAACGGCTATTTTTATATCCTTTCTGTTATTCGACATTTCGCAACTGCTCCCTTATGTTTTCTAGCGCGTTTTTCATATCAACCACTGCCCTGCTTACTTCCAGAACAGGGGATTTTGATCCTATCGTGTTTACTTCTCGGTTAATTTCTTGGCAGAGAAAATCTAGTTTCTTGCCTGGCGCGGGGTTCCGATCAATTTCCAGACGGAATTCCGCAAGGTGGCTCGAAAGGCGGGAAAGTTCTTCGGAGATCGTATACTTCATAAGCAGTACCGCTGTTTCCGCAAGTATACGGTTTTCATCTATGCAATTTCCCAAAACTTCCAAAAATCGCGTTTTTATATTTTCCCTTATGGAAGCCTCCAACTCCGGAACCGCTTTTTCGACAATTCGGGCCGAATCTTCCAAAAGGCCAATATGCTGAAGTATATCGTCCCTAGTACAAAGACCTTCCCTATTCCGTTCAGCCTCAAATTTATCCGCCACGGCAATGAGTACAGGCTGAATCACGGACCAGTATTTTTCGCTGTCCCTTGTTTTATCCGTTTCTAGAACGCCATCAAAATCAAGGATCGTTTTAAGATCCGGTTTCCCCTCTATTCCCAGATCAGCGGCCAGTTCAGAGACTGCTTTATAATAAGCCTGGGCAGCAATTGTGTTGATTGAAACTAAAATATCCCCGTTGTGTTCCTTTATCCGTACACAGGTTTCTATCTTTCCGCGATTAAAACGGGAGCCCATATATTCACGGATTTGCGCCTCAAGCGCGGACAGCCAGGGCGGAAGAAAAACAGAAATATCCAGAAAGCGGTTGTTATACCCTTTGATTTCTACAGATACCGTTATTTCGGTATCTGCGTATTCGCTATACGCGTAACCTGTCATGCTCTTCATAGTCTTGATTTCTCCGTTTCAGTTTCGAATAAGGCCAACAGCTTTTGGCCGAGTTTCCAGTTGTCTCCCGCACCCATCGTTATAAACAGATCGCCCGCCCGTAGTATATTTTTTAATGCGTCAGCCGCAGCTTCCGGCTCTTCACAATAATAAACCTTGTCTCCCATAATTGCTTTAGTTTTGTCAAATAAGGTCTTGCCCGTAACCCCGCCGCTGTAAGTTTCCCGCGCAGAGCCGTAAATCTTATGAAGCATAAGGATATCCGCACTTTCAAAAGAAGCGGCAAATTCATCCAGCAGGGCTGCGGTTCGCGTATAGGTATGCGACATAAAACTCAATACCAGCCTGCGCCCGTAAAATTCCTTTAAGCCGGCAAGGGTGGTTTTTATTGCTGTGGGATGATGCCCGTAATCATCCATAAAGAGAATCCCCCCGGCCTCCCCTATTATTTCGGAACGTCTTTTTGAACCCTGAAATTCTATCAGGGCCTGCCTGACCCTATCATCAATATCCGTATTCCAGTAGTCGTATTCATTTTGTACCAGTAACGAAGTCAGGGCCATAGCCGCAGCCGCGTTTAAGACTGAATGTCTTCCCGGTACTCGCAATTCATATTCTTTTTGAAAACCGCGCAGCTTGAAAATGCTCTGACCGCTCCTGCTTGTAAAAGACTCAATTCCCCATTCCCCGGGAGCGCTAAAGCCATAGGGAATTAATTTTACGCTTGGCCTTTCCTTTGAAAAAAGATCAACTGTTTCCTTTGCGCCCGGATCATCAGCGCAAAAGATCAATTCGCCGTCATTCGGCAGCTTCCTCAAATATTCAAGATACGCATCCCTAATTGAGGCGTAATCGGGGAAATAATCCTGATGGTCGGATTCCACGCTGGTTAGGACTATGCGCTTTGGTGCAAAAGAAAGGAAATGCCGCCTGTATTCATCGGTTTCCGCGACAAAATATTTGCTTCCCATACTGAGGGTCGAGCGGTTTCTAAAACTTTT
>JAIRUO010000112.1 GCA_031254385.1 Treponema sp.
GGCAGCCGCTGTACGGTCTTTATGAACAGCACCATTATTACCGAACAAAAAAACGGCAAGAAGGCAGACGATATAATGGCTGGGGTTTGCCGTTCAATTATAGAAAATGTTTTTACCAAAGTTGTGCGCATTTCAAATACCGACCAGCTTGGAAATAAAATTGTTGTGCAGGGCGGCACATTCAAAAACGATGCGGTATTACGGGCGCTTGAGCAGTATCTGGGAAGAAACGTAGTCCGCGCCCCCTATCCCGGAGAGATGGGTGCTATTGGCATTGCCATTCTTACCAAACGGCACATCAATGAATACGGTTACACATCACCTCACGGCAAAGGCAAGGCTTCGCGCTTTATCGGATTTGAAGCGCTGGAAAATTTCAGCTATACACAGCATGCAAATTTAGTCTGCCCCTTCTGCAGCAATAATTGCAACCGCACTCTGGTACGCTTTTCCAACGGCTTGACCTGGGTTACGGGAAACCGCTGCGAGCGGGGAGATGTTGTAGGGGATCCTCAAGACCCGGCAATCCAAAAGGAAGCCGAGAAGATAACACGCGAAATGAATTCCGTCCCTGATATGATCAAAATGCGGAATGAACTGCTCTTTAAGGATTATCCGTTTACAAGGCTGCTGCCGGATAAGGATATTACCATCGGGATTCCCCGCGTACTGGACTTTTGGCGGGATCTGCCCTTTTGGAAAGTTTTCTGGGGAGCTCTTGGTTTTAAGACAAGGGTCTCCCGCAAAAGCTCCAAAAAATTATACGAAAAAGGCCTTCAGTATATTGCGTCTGACACGGTTTGTTTTCCGGCGAAACTGGTTCACGGGCATATACAGGACTTAATCGAAAGCAAGGTGGACAGAATTTTCATGCCTCAGCTTAACCGGCTGCCGCCCGATAACCTGGAGAAATTCAGCACCTTTACCTGCCCGGTGCTGAAAAGTTACTCCTTGTCGATCAAATACTCTGACAACCCCGAAGGCAAGCACGACATCCCATTTGACACGCCAATATTCCACTGGTTCTCTGACAGGGATCGGGATTATCAGCTCTGCCGGTTTATGCGGGAGACCTTTAATATACCAAAGGATCTTTGCCGTGCCGCCATTAGCCAGGGCACCAAAGCGCTTGAGGAATTCAACAAGACCCTGGTTGAAAACGGTAAAGCTATTATAGAAGAAACTGAAAAGAAAGGCGACTTTGCCGTTGTTATTTCCGGTCGGCATTACCAGTTCGATGAACTAGTCAACCATAATATTTCCAGGTACTTTACCAATATCGGGATACCGGTTCTGACCGTCGATTCCCTTCCCGGTTTGGGGAAAATCTCTTTGCAGAATTCGCGGCTTGATATAACCAACAATAACCATGCCCGGCTGCTGTCAGGCGCCATTTTTACCGCCAGGCACCAGGCGCTGGAATATGTGGACATTTTCAGTTTCGGATGCGGGCATGATGCCCTCTATACTGATGAAATTATACGCATCATGAATGAAATTTCCGGCAAATCCCCGCTCATTCTTAAAATGGACGAAAGCGATATTGCCGGCCCGCTGCGCATCCGTATACGTTCATTTATTGAAACAGTAATGATACGCAGGAAAAAGGAAGTCCTCAATGTAAAACCCTTAGGCGATCCCTATCCGGTTAAATTTACCAGGGCGACCCGGCATGAAAAAACCATACTCGTTCCCAATGTAAGCAGGGCTTTTTGTCTGGTGATTGGTTCCTGTCTTGCCCATGAGGGTGTTAGGACGGAACCGCTGCCAATGGGTAACATTGATGCCATAGCAATGGGGAAAAAGTATGTTCATAACGATATTTGTTTTCCCGCGCAGATTGTAATTGGCGAGGCTATCGCGGCCTTGAAAAGCGGCAAATACAATCCCGATAAGGTTGTGCTTGGCACGGGAAAAATCATGTGCGACTGCCGTCTTGCAAATTACGTTGCTCTGGCCAGAAAAGCCCTTGATGAGGCAGGATTTCCTCAGGTTCCTATAATCGGCACAGACCTCTACGATTTGAAAAACGCCCATCCCGCATTCCGGTTTAGTATCTTTACCTATGCAAGAGTCTTGTGTGGCCTGGCAGTAACCGATGCGCTTGAATTCCTCCGGCGCAGGATTCGTCCATACGAACTTATAAAAGGTGAAACCGACAGGGTTGTTGAAAAAGCCTTTATTGATATAGCACGGGGTATAGAAAAAGGCGGTATCCCAGGTTCGTTTATTGCATTCAGTAAAGCAATCAGGGATATATGCGCAATTCGTTATGACCGATCAAAGCCAAGGGATCTTGTATTTATTCAGGGAGAATACCTTTTGACTTTTCATCCTGGTTCCAATCTGGAAATTGAGCGTTATCTGGAGAATAACGGCCTTGAAGTTGCCCTTCCGCATATGCGCGATATTTACCGCCAGCTTTTTGTAATGCATACAGTCTCTGAGATGAACGAGTTCCATGTGCGTCATTCACTGTTCGATACAACTTATGCAAGAATAGGCGACGGCTTTGTGGATTTTGCCAGCGCTCTGACAGATAAAATCGCAAGAAAACATCCTTTGTATGAAGATGCTGTCAGCCTGCCAACTGCTGCAAAACTAAGCGATCCAATTATGCATCACTCGGTAATGTCAGGAGAATCGTTTATGATCGCTGCGGATATCCTGCATTACGCAAAAAAAGGCGTACGTTCCTTTGTTATACTCCAGCCTTTTGGCTGTCTGCCCAACCATATCTGCGGCCGGGGGGTCATCAAAAAAATCAAAGAGTTGCACCCTGACATTCAAATTCTGCCCCTGGATTACGATCCCGATGTAAGTTTTGCCAACATAGAAAATCGACTGCAAATGCTGATAATGAACGCTCGCAGTTTTAGGAGGGCTTCGTAGGGATATGCTTGGCTTAAGTATTGAACAAATTATTTTCCTGTTTTTCTTTTTTTCAGCTTCTGGCTGGATTGGCGAAAGCATTATGGAGTCCATAGTCAGAAAGCGCTTTGTTAGCAAAGGCGTTTTTAAAGGTCCTTATGTGCCGGTACATGGTGTCGGGGCCATTATTGTGTATGCCATCTGTAATCCGATTAGACAGTACCCGTTGTTGGTATTTCTGGCGTGTACCGCAGTCTGTACCCTGGTTGAATACTTAGCTGCAATCATTCTGGAAAAAATCTTTTCTATCAGGGGCTGGGATTACGAAACCTATCCGTTTACCAAGTGGTGCCATTACAAGAGGCGCATAGCCTTAACCACCTCGCTTTTTTTCGGCCTGGTGGGACTGGGGGTCATTTATTTATTCTGGGATCTGGGGATGTGGTTAATAAGCCTGTTTAGCCAAAGGCTACTCGTTGTAATTGATATTATCTTGTGCGCTATATTTTTATTTGACGTAGTTTTTACCGGGGTAAAGTATATTAGCAACAGGATGGCGGGAATTCCCAATAAAACGATTGGGCTTAAATGAAAGATAACGATCTATTTTACAGTCTCGCAAAGGATATCCTCGAAAACGAAACATTCGCACAAAGCAAAAACTTCGTACAGCACGGCGGTATCAGTGTATACGGACATAGCCTTTCAGTTGCCCGCCTGAGTTTCCAAATAGGAAATTTTTTTAGGATAGCCGATAAACACAGCCTTGTTCGTTCAGCCCTGCTGCACGATTTTTTTCTGTATGACTGGCATGTACCTGAAAAAATGTGGTCCCTTCACGGCTGGACTCATCCGGTAACAGCAGCGGAAAACGGCAGAAAATATTTTGACATCAGCGATAAAGAATATTCCCTGATACGCAGCCATATGTGGCCCTATACCCTGCTTCATCCTCCCCAGTACCGGGAAGGCTGGATCATCTGCATGGCAGACAAATTAATTTCCCTCCGGGAAACCCTTTTCAGGAGATAAGAGGCAAAATCGGCATAGCCTGACCGTTCTTAGAAATACGGTATTGCAGGTCTTCGAGGCTTTGCGCCAATTCCGCATTCTTTTCCGAGCCAAAGGGGGCAAAGGCCGTCATTAGGCCGGGAGCTATGCTTTGCCGCAGATTAGCCAGGCTGGAAGCAAAAAACCTTGCCGTAATTGTTTCGATGAATTTTGGTTTAGGATATTCACGGACAAGGACTTTTTTAGAGACGGGGATCTCCGCAAGCTTTTTGGCAGTGTCCAGGGCATCAAGATAACCGCCCAGGCTGTCTACGAGCCCAAGCTGCTGGGCGTGGAGGCCAGAATAAACCCTACCTTGAGCCATGCTTTCCAGGTCTTCGCTGGCCTTATTCCGACCTTTAGCAGCCTTCTTTACAAATTCCCCGTACAAAGTCAGCAAGGTGCGCCGGAACTGCGCTTCTTCATCATCCCGTAAATCCCTTTTGGGAAAAATAACTCCGGTAAGCAAATCCGCGTGTTCGCCTCGGCTCAGAGATTCAGTACCCAGGCCAAGTTTGGCGTTAAGGCCATTGTCAAAAAACCAGCCGCCAATTACGCCGATCGAGCCGGTAAGCGTATAGGGAGTTGAGATTATGTGGCTGGCATACATGGCGGCCCAATAACCGCCAGAAGCCGCGACCTGCCCCATGGAGACCACCACCGGGATTTCTTTCTTTGCCTCTTCAATCGCCTCCGCGACATAATCTGCGGCAACAGCGCTGCCTCCAGGTGAATCTATGCGCACAACAAGGGCTTTTACCCTGGATTTTTCCGCAAGCTCGCGGATAGTTTTTGCGATATTCCTGGCGCCCATGCCCTGGTCAAGGTCTGTGTTTCCCCTGGCATGTACTACTGCGATTTCCGGTGCCCTGATTTTCCTTACCCGGCCAGAAGAATAGCCGGGCATTTTGCGGTTCAGGCTGAAAAGGCTAATGCCGGGATTTGTGGAAATAAAAAACACTTCTCCGGATTTTTCCGATTCCTCGACATTCCCAAATTCCAAAGCCTTGATGGTTTTGATAATGGCTTCTCTACGGCCTTGAGCGTCAACCAGATTTCTGGCTTTGGCTTCATTTGGAGCGAGAAAAATACTCTCGTTTAAGAGGGCCATGAAATTTTCTTCTGACGAGGATCTGTTGCTGATTATGATGCTTTTTGTAAGGTCGAAAATCTCTTCTAAATACAAACCGTATTGCTCTTTATCTGCTTCTGAAATGGAAGTCCTACTAAACATTTCATTGGCGGATTTATAGTCCAGATACCGGAGTTCCCGGAATCCTACGCCTATTTTGTCCAGGCTTTCCTTTACAAAAAGCTTGCCCCAGGCATATCCCATTAAACTTAAAGTTCCGCCCTCATCCATTACGATTTTATCCGCTGCAGAAAGCATACAGTAGAGATCCATATCGGCGCTTTCAAAATACCCGATGATTTTTTTGCCGGAACTCTTACAGTTTTCCAAAGCGTTTCTTATTTCCCAAAGAAAGGCCTTATTGCCGGAAAACCCAGAAGTATTAACCAGTACGCCCCGGAGTTTTTTATCCCCGGCAGCCCGTTTAAGAATGCGCAGTGTTTCCAGTTCCGTATCCGGTTTGAAGCGCACCGGCGTGAATCCTACGGCAGAGCCACCGGCAGGGCCGCGACTGCCCAGATTAAGTTCCAGATAATAGGCGGTTTTGGGTTTCTTTTTCATTGTTTTATATAGTATAATAATGAATGATGATAAGAACAATATCCTCCTTACAAAGGTCTTTTCCAAAACGGGTATGCATATTTTTCCTGCTCATCTTTTCATTCTCTTCTGTATTTGCCCAGACTTATGACAGATGGTACCGCACGGATGATATGGTCTTTAAAATGGCCGTCTATGGGGCGAGTGATGAAATTTTTATCTGGTGGGGCCACGCCGCTTTAATAATGGAACACACCCGGTGGCATTATTCCTGGGTCTTTGACTGGGGCATTTTTACCTATCCTAGCGATAATTTTTTAAAAGAATTTATTAACGATCAGGTACAATATATGTGCGAGTCCAGTTTCCTTAATTTTGATTTCTATATTGAAGAGGACCGGGACATTACTATTTACACCCTTGATCTGGACAGGGATGCCAAGGAAGCAATTCTCGCTTATGCCGAAGACAACGTATTAATGGAAAACCGCTATTACGACTACCACGAATTCAAAGAAAACTGTTCAACCAGAATACGCGATATTCTGAATCTAGGAACCGGCGGTCAGTTAAAAGCTGCCTTTGATAGTGTTCCCGGACGTATGTCCTTACGGCAGCATGTCCAGCGTTATACCTGGTTCAGGCCCCTATCGAACTGGTTTGCGGGTTTTCTGATGGGCCAAGACCTGGATCGGCAAATAACCCCTTGGGATGAAATGTTTATACCTGTGGAGATTGCGCGTAATATAGTTGATTTTTCTTATATTGACAGTACAGGCGCAGAACGCCGACTGGTAAGCTCTGTTGAAGTCATTAATTCCTCAAAAACAAGGCCGCCCATCATTAACGAGCCTCTTGTTATCTGGCCCTATACCCTGGGTCTGGGTTTATTAGTCGCGGCCTTCTTTCTCTATGTAACACACTTAAGCAAAAAATATCCGCGTACAGGCAGAATATTTCTAAGCGTAAGTCAGGCCCTGCTGGGGCTCTTTCTTGGCGTATCAGGCTGCGTCCTCTTTTTAGGCCTTTTCTTAATGAACAATGACTATATTCAGCAGAATATCAACATCCTGTTTATTAACCCCCTGTTATTGCTAACCGTGCCTCTGGGAATCATGACCGCGATAAACAAGCCTTCCCGGATTCTCCCTATACGCGGCGCAATAAGCCCGGAAAGGTGCCTCCGCTTTATCTGGACCGGCGTTTTTTTCCTCTGCTGTATTTCCATGCTGGCCTGGATTCTGCCCTTCTTTAACCAGCAAAACCAAAGCGTAGTTTTTATGATAACCCCCGTTGCTTTTTCCTTAAGTCTTGTGCCAGACCAGTTGACAAAACTCCAAAGAGTTGATAACAATTAAGTTCTGCGCTGTTTATTTCTGTATAAGAATTTATACTTTTGACAGCGGACTTTCGGGAAGTAAGAGGAGGATCCATGAGCGCTACAATGAGGCTCAAGAAATTCGGGACCAAAAAACGTCCTTATTATCGCATTGTTGTTGTTGACAGTCAAAAACCCAGAGATGGGAAGACCATTGAGGAATTGGGCTATTATCATCCCATCGAGGCGGAGGATAAGCAAATTTCCTTTGATGTAGATAAGGTCAAAGCCTGGATTGATAAAGGTGTTATTGTAAGCGATACTGTCCGCGGGATTCTTAACAAGAAGAGCGTGTCTGTATAATCGAATCTGACCACTTTGTGGCTAGCCCCGTTTTAAAATACTTAATTTTGGAACAGGCTAATATGTAAAATTATCTCCTGGAGTAAAAAATGGAAAAAGATCTTATTGAGTACATTGTTAAATCCCTGGTTGACGATCCTTCCCAGGTTAATGTGAATGTGATTGGTGGAGAAAAATCCACCATTTTGGAACTGCGGGTCGCCCCCGGAGATATTGGCAAGGTCATAGGAAAGCATGGGCGTATTGCCAAGGCTATCCGGACAGTTCTCCAGGCTGCCACCGCAAAGAGCGGCAAACATACAGTTCTGGAGATTTTAGACTAAACCGGAGGTCAGCTCTTTCTGCCTTGACTGAAACTTTTTCCCTTGCTGTTGTAGGTTCTCCTTTTGGCCTCAAAGGTTTTGTAAAGGTTAAGTCCCTTTCTGGCGAAACCAGCCACCTTGAGTCTCTAAAAGACATATGTTTAAAACAGGGCAACACTGAAAAAACAGTCAATATAGAAGAAACCATGCCATGGGGCGGAAGCGGGCAGCAGGAAAATTCCGGTGAATTTCTCCTGATGAAATTCGAAGGCATAGATAGCCCAGAATCTGCTAAGACCCTGACCGGGGCTTTACTTATAGGGGACCGCTCCCAGGCCGCGCAGCTTAAGGAAGGCGAATTCTATATAGAAGACCTTAAGGGCATAGAAGTTGTCGCCACAACATCGGATTCAGCTTCCGGCAGAGACATTCTGGGGCATATTACCGATATTTTGGAAGGCGGCGGCGGCGAATTAGCCGAAATAAAGCTCCTTTCCGGCGAATCAAGGCTTGTCCCCTTTAGAAAAGAGTTTTTTGGCGATATCAGCATGGAAAAACGCCAGGCTATATTGCTGGAACAATGGATATTGGAATGAAGTACACCGTACTATCCCTCTTTCCGGAGATAATTAATACCTATTTCTCAAGTTCCATAATGGCAAAGGCCGTAACTAGGGGCATAGTCGATTATTCTTCCATTAATATCAGAGATTACGCCCTTGATAAACATAAAACCTGCGATGACGCTCCCTACGGCGGCGGGCCAGGAATGCTCATGCTGGCAGAGCCTTTGGCCAGGGCGCTTGAAGCCGTGGGTGTCAAAAAAGGTGTCAGTCACCATGTCATTTATCTGTCGCCTTCGGGGCGTGTCTTTGACCAGAAACTGGCAGGGGAACTCGCGGCAAAGGAAGAGTTGGTCTTGATATGTGGCCGTTACGAAGGAATAGATCAGCGTATAATTGATATGTTTGTGGACGAAGAAATTTCTGTGGGAGATTATGTGCTGTCTTCTGGGGAAGCTGCGGCTCTTGTCCTAATTGACGCCACCTATCGGCTCGTAGAGCAGGTGATTACGCCTGAATCCCTTAACGAAGAAAGTTTTACGCAGGGCCTTTTGGAGTATCCCCAGTATACACGACCCGAAATATTTGATATGATGAAGGTTCCTGATGTACTGCTTTCAGGACATCACGCGAATATACGGCGATGGCGTCTGGAAAAACAGGTTGAAAAAACCCTGGCCTTGCGGCCGGATTTAATACGCAGGGGCCTGGAAAATGGGTTTTTTGATGCGGAAACCCGTAAAATTATAGAGGAAAAACGCGGCCAAACTCAAGAATAAGGCAGCGGGGAGTGAGGAATGAACGAAATCAGGGCAATTGAAGCCTCCCAAATGAAAGACGAGCCGGATAAATTTAAGGCCGGTGACACGGTAAAAGTCCATTTTAGGATTATTGAGGGAAAAACCGAAAGGATTCAGATCTTTGAAGGTCTGGTAATTGCCATTAAGAATTCCCGAACCGGAAGAACCTTTACAGTGAGGAAAAACTCTTATGGCGTAGGAGTTGAACGGGTCTTTCCCTTACATTCCCCGCGCATTGCCAAAGTGGAAGTAACACGGCCGGGCAAAGTCCGTAGGGCCAAGCTTTACTATATTCGCGGCAAGATCGGCAAAGCAGCCAAAATTAAGGAACTTATTGTTTCCAGCAAGAACAAACCCAGTAAGGCAAAAAAAGAAGCTCCTCCGGCTGCGGATAAAAGTTAAGGCTGTTTCGAATAACCGGTTTGGGAGCGGCTTAAAGAATACATGGCTTCCGTTATAAAGCCGGATACGGCTTTATTTGATGCGACTCTTCAGAATAAGGCAGCCCGAATAACGGGCAAAGAAGCCTCAGCAATTCGGCAAGGTCATAGTTCTCCGCTGGCTCTACCGCTTCAGGCAAAAGGTGCCCCTGCTGTTCCGGCCTCTGTTGTTCCTGCCCCTGCTGTTAAGGCAGCTGTTACTATTCCGGCCGCTTCAAGTCCCCTGACCGGGGCCGAAGTTTTCAAGGCTGCCGTAGTTGCCCTGGGGCTGCCCCAGGATGCGCTTAGCAATGCGCTTTTGGCCTTTACCCGGTTTTTCTCGATAAGTCCCGATACCGCTCTGCTGGCGAATTTAAGAAAAGAAGTTCTGGCCTCCGGTTCTTCTTCACCCAAAACGGCAAAAGAAAAGGCAGCTATGGAATCTCGTGCCCTTGCTGCTTCCGCCGCCTTTGACAAGGGCGTTACGTTAAGTGAGGAAGGTCTTGACGAATATGCCGCTGTCCCCAGCGACAGCGATTCTTCAGAACATAAAAGGCGCGAGGGTCATTTTTTCAATAAAAAAGACGATCCCGATGCGGAAGAATTGAAAAAATCCTTCGCACACACAGGGCAGAATGAAGGCGAGGAGCATTTTCTTGATCTATTGAATCGTATTCCGGGGAAAAATGGTCAGCGTTGGGTAGTTTGGCCCTTTAATTATGGGTCAGGGGGTACAGAATTAAGCGTTTTGGTACGAATATTAATAAAGGAGCCAATATCATTAAAGGAACCTATCAATAGAGGATTGATTATTGCAGATATTGTTGGGCCGCAACGAAAATGGCATTTTGTCCTTGACAGATCAGGGCCGGAAAAACTTGATGTGAATTTATTTGTTTTCCCCGGTTTTGAAAGAGGACTCGATCAGCTTCAGAAGGAGATTGAGAAGACCCTAAAAAATCTAGCTCCCGAGACAGAGTGCCACATTTGGAATGACGAAGTAGCTCCTTCCCTGATAGCCGAATTGGGGATTGAAACCTTGCCTTCTATAAATGAGGAGGTGTAACATTAAAGGGAGAAAAGCTGCTGCTTTGGGTTATAATCCCCAGGATGGCGTACCCCGGCTATTGGCGAAGGGCCGGGATCGAGAGGCGGAACAGATTATTGAAATAGCAAGGAAGGCAGGAATCGAAATAGTAGAAGATTCGGCTTTGGTCTCTCTTCTGGATTCTTCAGTGAACCCCGGAGACTGGCTGCCGCCCTGGTGCTGGGAGGCAGTGGCAAAGATCCTGGCCTTTGTTCTGGCAAAGGAGAAAATAAAATGAAAGTTCCAGTTGATTCATTACGACCAGGCGTGATTTATTCCGAGCCTGTTTATATTGAAGGAGAAAATCTGCTCGTCCCAGCAGGGGTAGCGCTGCGGAAAAAAGATATAGATCGCCTTAATTCCTGGGGAATAAAAGCAGTGGAAACCAACGGTCAGCCAATGGATGCCGTTCAAAAACCCGCTAAAAAACCCACAGACCTGCCCAGCATTTCCGATCTTGCAAAAAGTGCGGATAAAAGCGAAAAGGTCATTAGTGCTTCTGCCAATGTGATGTCCCTTGCAGAAGTGCAGGGATACAAAGGCATTTACCGTTCCTATTTAGAGCTAATAGAACGGCTAGATCAGGTTTTTATGCAAATAGGATCCGGAATAAGCGCGGAAGCCCGATCCGTTGATAACATTACAGCACGGCTGCTGCAGGCAGTACGGGAACAGCGGAATTCCTTTATAGGATATATTTTGGGCGGAGAAGTCAGCGGCTTTGAATTGGCAAAAAGCTCAGTCAATACCGCTATTCTTTCCGCTTTTATTGCCACAGAACTAAAACAGCCCAATCATAGGGTCATGCAGGTAGTTACCGGGGCTTTGCTCCATGATATTGGAATGCTCAGGCTTCCCAAGGAACTGGTCAACAAAAAAGGCGGGCTTTCCGATGCGGAAATTCAAAAAATGCAGGCACATTCTCTTTATGGGTACAGAATTATAACCAAAGAGCTGCTTTATCCAGAAGATGTGGGAATCATTGCATTTCAGCACCATGAACGCTGGGACGGCGAGGGCTATCCCAGGAAAGTCGTTGGGGCAGCCATTGATATGGGGGCGCGCATTGTATCTGTGACAGATGCCTTTGAAGCGATGGTCAGCAAGAAGTCTTACCGCAATTCCATGGTCGGCTATCAGGCCATGAAAAACCTTCTTTCCGATAATTCAAGACGCTTTGATCCTGATGTGCTCAAGGCTTTTATACAGACCATGGGAATTTATCCTATTGGTTCCATTATTCTGCTTAATAACGGGGCAATGGCCAGGGTTGTTGACGTTCAGGGTACGGCACCTCTTAGGCCCAAGATTCAGATTCTTATAGATAAAGACGGCAAAACCTATAAACAGGGTGAAGGGGAATTTATCGATCTCCTAAAAGACAAGCAGCTGTTTATTTCCCGTGCTGTAGATCCAAAAGAATACGCCAGTGATAAAGGCTGAAAACGGGCGGGCAGGCGAAGATGCCGCTGTCATTTTTCTAGAAACCAAAGGAATGGAGATAATTTCCCGCAATTTTCGCCACCGTGGCGGCGAAGTGGATATAATTGCCCTGGAAGCGGATACTCTGGTTTTTGTAGAGGTAAAATCATGGGCCGCCTTTGGTATAGATGCCCTGGAACAGGGCCTTGATTTAAAAAAGCAACGCAGAATTATAGAAACTGCTAAGTATTTCCTCTTGTCTAATCGAAAATATAGATATATGGCAATTCGTTTTGACATAGTTTTTGTTGCCCCTCAGGGGATTACCCATCTTGCATCTGCCTTTATGGA
>JAIRUO010000132.1 GCA_031254385.1 Treponema sp.
ATAATCAGAATTACCGGATTGTTTCCCTTTAGATAATCAGCCAGCCCCTGGACTATCTTGCCGCTAAGATCCTTGATGAGATCGAAGGACGGATTGTGGACACCTGCGAAGCCAAGCGCCAAAGTCTGGTATGCGCCGGACTCATCATCCTTGAACCAGGTCAGTTTTTCTGCAAGCCGGGGAGCGAACGCTTTCCAGGAATCCGCCTCATCTTCGGGACTGAGCTTGACAATGGGTATGTTTTGAATGGGCAAAATGGATAGGTCGTTCCAGGCACTGGTAGAACCAGAAAGATCAATCGCATTTGCGCCTGCTCCCACGACTGTAGCCCGTATGGTCTCTCTGGGGCAAAAACGTTGGATGACATTCAGAGAAGGGCTCAGGCGTATTTGATTGCCCAAAACAGGACCTATGTCCCCAAAGGGATAGGGGATTTTCGGATCGTAGCTGTTGTAGATGAAGTCCGCCACTCCGCCTGAATACGTGATACCGGCGAATTGCCATTGGGATCGCAGAGGATGAACTGTAATAAAAAGGTCTAAATCCGCAGTAAGCGGTGCAAGGCCAAGAGATTGGGCGAGTATCTCTGCAAGCCTGGCGCAGATGCTCTCAATGTCGCACAATGTGGCCCTTTGACCTTCTACCAGCTTAAGCCCCATACGTTTTGCAAGGGCACTCATCTTTTCAGAAATATGGGTTACAACTTCCGTCCTGGGATCAATGACGATCTGTCTTCCCCCAATATCAAGGCAGCTTGTATCCACTGTAGCGCCGTCCTTAAAGACAGCGATGTTGGAAGTGCCACCTCCTATGTCCAGGTTTACCAGGGCTTTGCCCTGGAGCCTACTGGATATATCATCAATCCCCGCGCCCCGTCCTGCAAGAACGGCTTCAAAGTCGCTACCGGCAGTGGCCACGACAAAATCACCGGCCAGCCCGCTTAGAGTGCTGATAACGGCTTCGCTGTTTTCTTTACGGGCAGCTTCGCCAGTAATGATCGCAGCCCCGGCATTGACTTCTTTTGGAGTAACGCCAGCTTTCCTGTATTCTTCCTCGATGATGATCCTCAGCTTCTGTATGTCAATGACGCTTTGATTCAAAAGAGGGGTAAAGTGAATCGCCCCGGAGTAAACTATTTTTTTATCAACTATTCTGATACGAGGAACCGCAAAAATTGCAGCTTTGTTTTCAATTTCAAGACGGCTGATAACAACTTGAGTGGTTGTGGTACCAATATCTATGCCCACGCTCAGCAGAGCTTCACCCATTGCAGCCCCGCTAAATTTTTAGATCCAGACCGCTTGCTTTTTGATCAAGCATCATCTTTATAAGGTCTGAAATATAGGCACCGGCTTCAACTGCCGGAGTACCCCCTTTGTGAATGTTGGAAACTACCGTGCGCCGGGATTCGCTCATATTCACTGCGGCCTTGTAAGCGATGTAGGCGGACATACTTTCCGCTGTCAGCAAACCGGGCCTCTCGCCTATTAGAACTACTGCCAATTCGGCGCCAGTCGCTTCGGAAATAGCGTCCATGGAACCCACCCGTCCGTACTGCACAAAAAAAGGTGCGCAGGGTTTAATGCTGTAACGCGCAAGGCCGTCGCAGATCGCCTTGTAAGTGTTAATCGCGTTTGCAAGGACGGCAGTAGTGGAAAGCCCATCGGCTATGTAGATGAGCACCTGGTTACTTGCGCCGACCTGGGCTTTGATCTTTGCCAATTCTGCTTCACTAAAACGCCTCCCAAGATCCGGACGGGTAAGGAACATTTCTTTGGAATCACATTCGGTCTTAAAGCTTGGCAACGAATGTTTTTTTAACCAATCCTGTACGTTAGCTGACATATCGGCAAGCACCGCATCCACGGCCAGAGCATGATCCGCACGGAAACGCAGCAGTGTTGAGGTAAGGTAACGAGGACCCGCCCTCCATACCGCAATCCGGGCAGGGCTTAGCGTCTTCATTGCTTTGAGTGCGTCAATGTTGCAAGGATTAGGTACGTTGATAAGCTCTTTTAGGTTGATCATCCCAAGATCGGGAAGCGTATCGTCTTTCGAAATCATTTGCCGCCTCCTGCAAATATTGACGCATCGCCAGCACGTTCCGTAAGATGCCCGTTTTCCCATAGGCCCCAGTTCTCAAGCCAGGTCGCGAATTCGGGAATAGGCGAAAGGCCAAGAAGCTGCCTCAGGGACGGAGCATCGTGGTAGCTGGTAGACTGGTAGTTTAGCATAACGTCATCGCCGTGTGGTATGCCCATAAAAAAGTTGCAGCCCGCACAGGCTAGCAGAATGGCAAGGTTTTCAATATCG
This sequence comes from Treponema sp., assembly GCA_031254385.1. Next base: position 2,314 of record JAIRUO010000132.1, read on the forward strand.
TTCTGATCTGCTTTGGCGTGGTTGGTGTAGCACGCATCACAGCCCATAGGAATTCCTGTCAGCTTGCCCATAAAGTGATCTTCCAGGCCAGCCCGGATTATTTGCTTTGAGTCGTACAGGTATTCAGGGCCGATAAAGCCAACCACCGTGTTGACCATGAAGGGCTCGTAACGCCTGGCGAATCCGTAACACCGTGCTTCCATGACCACCTGATCCGCCCCGTGATGCGCACTGGCCGAAAGCTCAGATCCCTGTCCTGTTTCAAAATACATCACATTAGGCCCCACAGCGGTACCCCGGCGCAAGGCCATATCCCTCGCCTCGTCCATCATGGACATATTGATGCCAAAAGCCTCGTTCCCTGTTTGGCTGCCGGCTATGCTCTGGAAGATCAGGTCAGTCGGGGCGCCCTTTTGCACTGCTTCCATTTGGGCAGTCACATGGGCCAATACGCAAATCTGCGTGGGAAGGGTGAGTTTTTGCTTAACTTCGTGAAGCCGCTCCAAAATCGCCTTGGTACTTTCAGCAGTGCCATCAACAGGATTCACGCCTAGACACGCATCGCCTGCGCCGTAGGAAAGCCCCTCGTATATGGAGGCAGTGATAGCGTCTACATTGTCCACCGTATCATTGGGCTGGAGGCGTATAGCCAGGGTTCCTTTGCGACCTATGGTTGTGTTACAGCGGGCAGTCATCTGGGCTTTTTTGGCTGCGAGGATCAGATCCATATTGGTCATGAGTTTAGCAGCCCCGGCAATTGCTTCGGCTGTCAAACCCCCGCTGATCCTCTTTAAGTCCTCGTTGCAGGTCTGGTTAGAAAGGAGCCACTCCCGCAATTCCGCCATGCTCCAGTTTCTGATTTCGCTGTAAATTTCTTCATTAACCGCATCCTGGATAATGCGTGTAACTTCATCCTGTTCGTAAGGGACAACAGGATTTTCCCGAAGATCGGAGACTTTTAATTCTGACAATACCTGCTTGGCGGCAACCCGTTCGGCCATGCTGCCAGCCGCTATTCCCGCCAGATGATCTCCTGATCGATCCTCATTAGCCTTGGCAAGAACATCCTTGACATCCTTAAACTGATAAACCTTATTAAACAATCTGGTTTTCAGGATCACAGGAATTGCCCCCTTTATATCTGCATGACTATCCAGTGAGTTGCGTGGTTTGTTTTCCCCTGTATTTTAATTCTAATGGTGCTTTATAATTTTGTCTATCCATTGGACTATGCACCTGGTTCAGAAGATATTTATTGACAGGTAGAAAACCAGGGATTAATATTATAGCTGTATGTCTTTATAAAGGGAGCCAGTTTCCATGAAAAAGTATTTAGTATTAATCATAATTTTTTTAGCTTTTAATTCTTTATTATTTGCCCAACTTACAAGAGCCCAAATGTGGGCAATATCATTAACCGGTATAATGACAGAAATAAACGGCAGCTACCGTAATTCTTTGAACGTAAGCATGATGGATGCAATCAGCAAGCTTGATTGGCTTATTGTATTGGCGCGAGATTGGGGCATTACCACAAGGCAAGGGTTATTGGACACACTAAACAGTTTAGAAAATGGCGGCCATGCTGCCTCTTTTAGGGAAATTCAGGGAATCCTATACGAAGTCAGCCGCGCCAGGAATGAATCTGAGGCAGAGGCTATATTATTAAAATACGACTGGGATCAAACAAAAGTGAACCGCCTTAATTATGTAGCAGCCAATTGGAGTCAGTATTATAACCGTACAATTAAGGCATGGGATTTGGGTAGGTGTATTTCCCTATGCAGATGGGGGTATGACGTAGGCTTTTTAACGGAAACTGAAGCATGGGAAAGAATCTTCCATTTTGCAAGTCTGATCCAGCCGCTTTATAACTCGTGGGAAGAATACGGATACGACTACTATATGGGCAGGATATTCTGGGCTTCAGGTTTCGGAGAGCAAGAAAGCTACCTAGCCAGTACAGAACCCGTGTATAGAAAATTGCTAAACAGCTACTGGGGCTGGCTTGATTGGCAAATTGATCTGAACCGACCAGAAACGGCTGTACCTGTGAACACCATATATTATTTAGAGCCCGCTGACAATGACGGAATGATACAATATCGCACCAATGATTCTGCCTTATCTAACAGGCCCATATCTGCTTATGTACCTAACCCCAATGCGGATCCGAATGTCTATGAATGTAAGGTCAAAAAAATCAGCGGCAGTGATATCTACAGTTTCGGAATATTATTCTGTGTTGACGATACGAACCACAGTTATTACCAGTTTACTATTACCGTAAATGGTACATTCTCAGTACGGAAGTGTGTCGGGAATCGCATGGTTGGCTGGCCGGTAGAATGGAGAGATTCATCATTTTTAAATACCGGCTATAACGTATATAATACCTTAAGAGTAGAAAGAACAGATACTGCAAACGGCGCAACTTTTAGGATTTACATCAATGATAACCTTGCCGCGGTCTTTAATGATGCCAATCCGATTAACAGCAGTTGGGCGGGCCTGGTAACCTTGGTAGACAGAAGGGAGGTAGAACTCTTTCCTTATATTCCGGTAGATGTGCGTTTTGAGTTTTAAACGATGGATTATATGAAACACCGCAAGTCAGGCTCTTTATTTCTTCCCTGAGTGTAGCACAAACTCCATCTTGTCCGCGTTCTGTTTAATCAGGCTGAGCCAGAGCGCCTTTTTCTTGGGGATCTCCGGGCTTTTGCGCCCCATGTTTTTAAGTTTTTCGTAGACATTTACCGCATTTTTGGAGGCCACCCAGGCCTTGTAATAATTGCTATTGCCCTGGAATATCACCTGGGCGCGGGCATCAATTTCTTTCTCTATGGTTTCGTTGTACGATTTTAGGAGCATGTCGTATTTGTTAGTTACCCCTCTAAGGTAATCCAGGACAAGGCGTTCATACTGAGGTATCTGCTCAATCAAGAAAATATAGGTCTTTAACAAATCAACGGCGGCAGCGTAATCTTCATCTATATTATAGGCTTTTAGTGCCATGCGGCTAAGCTGGAAAAAGGATTCATTGGTAATGGTCTGCATTCCGTTGATAGGGCTAGGGGGCACAACCGTAAACTTTGGCATAACATGGGCCGATCTAGATAGCAGTTCCAAAAGGTCCATAAATATGCGCTGTTCCCAAAGATTGTCCTTGATAGAACCAAATAACTTTGTCAGTTCTTCGCTGAAATTTTCTTTATAGCGATCCTGCGGGTAGAAGACCGCCTCGCAGGTAGGAATCATTACGCCTTTGAATTCAATCTGGCCCGTATCCAAAAAATAAATCTTTTCATTCCTAAACAGGCTGCATTTTTCTTTTTCGTTTTCCTTTATATAATTCATGTGGACCTGCTTGGCCACCATGACCCTTGATTCTTTTGGAGATAATTCATTGGCCCTGGTTTGCAGCCGCGCCCCAGAATTAAGAAGAAAGCCCGATAGGTTCCCTTTTTCTGTAATGATAAGGGGGCTTTGGGTATTCCCCCCGGTAATACCCCCGGTGATCTTAAAAGACGGCAGGGCTTCCGCAGGGCCGTTGCGCCTGGTAGGTATATTGGGATCATCCACAATATTGGTTTTTCCGAAGTAATCAACTATGCATAATGTAACATTGAGCGCATCGGAAGCGCTTGCAGCCACAACAACAATTTCATCTCCGCGTTCCCTCTGGCTTACAGCTTGGCATTTGGTGGAAATATTGCGGATTTCGTTATTTATGGCCCAGTCCAGGGTATGCATCATGGAAAGATTCTTCCTTGAATCCATACAAAACTGGGTATATCCGTGAATATCCAGCATCGCAACATAGAGATTGGAGATTTGCAGGGTGGTCTTCAGGTCACCGGCCTCGGGAAACTGCTTATCAGGTATGACTATTTCCTTCCACAGCCTTTTATGGGTTTCGGGCGTTACAATTTCAAAGAAACCCCAGTTAAGTTTCTTGATAAGCTCGTAGCATCTCATCATTACCGGATGAGACTTGGGGTTCCTGAGTACCGGGGCTGCAAATTCCTTTAACTTGGAAAAGGCAGTAATTTCGTGGTTGACAATCCGGTCGTAGAGAAACGCAAACAACTCATGTTCCGAGGTGGAATCTGTAAAATCAGTTATAGTATTCACTGGATAATTATACCATCAAAAACAAATTTTTTATAGTAATAATTTACTATTCACGGTATATTATCATAAAGAGAGAAGAATGGAAAGTACCATAGAACTGAATAATTCCGGTATAGCCCTGACAGAGGCAAACCGACCCTACGAAGCCATTTCCCTGTTTCAGAAAGCCCTTACCCTGGAACCGGACAATGCCCTGCTCTGGCTGAACCTTGGTATTGCCCAGCAAAAAACAGGGGAATACGAAACCGCTTTGGACAGTTTTCAGCGCTCCATCCACATAGACGATGATCTTGCAGATCCCTGGGGCGCAATGGGACTTATCTACTATGAACTTGAACAGTTTGACAGCGCCGAAGAATGTTTCCGGGCAGCTCTAGGCCGGGACAGGAATTCCCCTAAAGTATGGAATAACCTGGGCGTGCTATATTTTTTTACAGGAAATTATGAAGAAGCCAGGGGCTGTTTTGAAGAAGCCCTAAGCCTTTTTCCCCAATATTATGATGCGCTCTACAATATCCGGGATGCCTGCCGTGAGCTCAAAGATTACAAGGCCGCTGCTGAATTTGAACGCATACTTAAGGAATCATAGTGTTTTTTAAAAACAAACTACAAAATATAAAGTTTATTGTTATCCCGGTTGGGGTATATGTCCTTCCCGCTCTCCTGCATAACAACTTTTTTGGGTTAACGCTTTTATTTGGTTCAGATGCCTTTACTGCCCAATGACGTTTGTCCTTTATTCTAGGTTAGCAGAGGTCGCAGGCAGGCCATATATCCCAACCAGGATGAATTAACTCTCTTGTTGTACTATAATAATTCAATAAACCAAAAAATAACACGCTCCATAACCATAGGGAGGGAAGGGAAATCTCTGACGGTGGTAGCATGGCGGCATGGCTGCCGCTGTTTGTAAGTTCAAATGACGAATGCACAGCATTCGTCGAGGCATAAAAACGGCATGGATGCCGTTTTTATGCCCCACGCCCGCTAAGCCACCGGTAGGGCTTTCCCTTCTCTCCTTAAGGATTGAGCTTGTTATATTTTCTCAAATGAATTATATAGAACTATAGATCATGAAGATACTGTACATAGCTGAAATAGTCGGCAAGGCCGGGGTTTACGCCTATAAAAAGGCCCTGCCGGAAATAAAAAGCCAAAAGAAACCTGACTTTATCATTGCCTGCGCTGACGGCGCAACAGGCGGCAACGGCCTGGGCAGGAACCATGCGGCCTATCTGCATAAATTGGGCGCTAATGTATTAAGCACCGGCGAATGCTGCTTTTACAAGAAGGACCTTACAGAAAACCTGGAAAAGCTCCCATACATACTGCGCCCGCTAAACCTGAATCCTGAGGCTCCGGGCATTGGCTCCCGGATCTATAAAATTAACCTTAAAAATCCAATCGAACATGAAACGAAGTTTCATGAAGGTAATACCAAGATTGCCGTTGCCGTACTTCTGGGCCAGAGCGGTTTTACAAGGCTCCACGGCTCCAGCCCTTTCTCTGGACTCGAAGCCCTGCTGGAACGGCTCAGGCAGGAAACGCCCTTCGTTGTTATTGACTTCCACGCACAGGCAACTGCGGAAAAGCAAACTCTTTTTGCTATTGTCTCCGGCAAATGCTCCGCCGTCATTGGCTCCCATTGCCGGGTACAAACCGCGGACGATCAAATCCGTAACGGGACAGCCATCATAACAGACGCAGGCCGCACCGGCAGCAGCCTCTCGGTCGGGGGCTGCGATACGTCCTCGCGTATACAAGAATATGTTTCGGGCATCCCGGACTGGACTAGAGACGCCTGGGAAAAACCAGAACTGCAAGGCGTCCTTATCGATATTGCAGATAACGGCAAGGCCAGATCCATAGAACGCTTATGCTGGCCTGTGCCAGAAGCCCCTAATATTCCTAAATTAGAAGCTGAGGAAACCATTGATGAATAAAACAGAAAAGCCAGAAGACGATATATGTTTTGGCTGCTTAAAAACGGAATGTAAAGACAGGGACATATTTGCTAGTAACAAAGCTAAAATTAAAAACGCAATGAACCGTGCAGAAATACTTATTGGCCTGGGAATTCCCCTGCTTGCTTTTGTTCTGGGCTTCTTCCTTATTTATGTCCTGTTTCCCGGTTCAAGCGATCCCGCAAGGGCCGTAGGCGGTGTTGTACTTATGTTTTGCGCAGGTCTTGGGTATTATAAGTATAGATCGAAGAAATCCAGGAGGCCATCATGAAAAAGATCATTAAGCGCATAGCATCGATTACAGGGATTGTTATTGGTTCTGTAATTCTTCTTGCGGCGGGCTTTATCGGCATACTCACCATTACTGAGTACCGACCGGCTGAGATTGAAAAAATGGAAATACAATACCATGCCGGTTCAGCGGCGCAACCCAGCGGGGCGACGGTTCCCGTATTGTCCCGCCCTTCGAGAGGCGTGCCTTTTAGCCTGCTTTCCTGGAATATTGGCTATGCCTCTCTTGATGAAAGCCAGGATTTTTTCATGGACGGGGGAAAAGGCATACGGCCTCCAAACGATACCAATGTCAGGCGCAATCTTGCAGGCATAAGAGATTTTATCAGTGGGACGGACTTCGAAGTTTTGCTCATTCAGGAGATCGATATTGCGTCACGGCGTTCCTATTACATTGACCAGCGAGAGTACCTTACAGAGCGTTTTTCCGGTACCTCTGTTTATGCCAATAATTTCCGCTGTATTCTGGTTCCCATACCCTTTCCCGAAGTCATTGGCAGGGTAGATAGCGGCCTTTTGACAATGAACCGCTTCGAAACCACCGAAGCCTTGAGGATGAGTCTTCCCAATCCATTTTCATGGCCCATACGAGCCGCAAATCTTAAACGCTGCCTTCTAGTCAGCCGTATTCCGCTTGCAGGCACCGGGAACGCGGAACTTGTGATCGTGAACCTTCATCTTGAGGCTTACGATTCAAGCGGTGGGCGGGAGGCCCAGACCAGCGCGCTGCTTGATTTCCTCTACCAGGAATACGCAAAAGGAAACTACTGTATAGCCGGGGGCGACTTCAATCAGAATTTCCCAGGCATTGATCCGGTTCGCTTTGCCGTAAAGAACAGCGATTATTTTATACCCGGAGCCCTCAAGCCCTCAGCCCTTGCCCAAGGCTGGCAATTTGTCGCGGACACGCAGACGCCAAGCTGCCGTCTGCTCAATGAACCTTATTCGCACAATCGCGAAGAAACCCAGCTCTACGTTATAGACGGTTTTATACTTTCACCCAATGTGGAATTACTATCGGTAGAAACATTCGATTTGGATTTTAAGTATTCCGATCATAATCCGGTAAAAATGAGGGTGTTGCTAAAGTAAAAAACTACTGCTTTAGGCGGCATGGATTTTTAGCCCATTGCCAAAACCATCGAAAAGTAGTATATTTACTATAGAACGTATCCTGGATCAGGACACGTTCAGAACCCGTCTTTGCGAGGGTTCAATACAGCCGGGCTATTAAGCCGGCAGCAAGGAGGTTCCTATGAAAGGACCTAAAGGATTTGGGGCAGGTGGCCCCATGGATCTGGGTACTGTTTTTGATGAGATCTTTGAAGCAGCCCAGAGTTTTCAGGACGAGTTCCAGCGGAATTTCCGCCCGTTTGGCGGAGATGAGCACGGAAACCGCAGATCGTCTTACTGGTCATTTGACGAAAACACCGATTATTACCCCAACTACTCTTACCCGCCCATGAATGTCTACATGACCGCGGACAGGAGCCTCATCTTTGAATTTGCCCTGGCCGGCTTTGATGAAAAAGACATCAGCCTTTCCTTCCAGGGGGATTACATGGTGTTCTCGGCTATTGTACCCAAGCCCGATTCTGCGGACTGTGTTGTTCAGGAGGAAGACTCCAACAACAAGTATTTTAAGCACCGCCTTAAGATGAAGGACATTCAGAAGCAGAAATACTTTGCCCCCCTGGACAAATACGCCCAGGAAAAAGTCAAGGCTGTATACAAAAACGGCATACTCAAGGTCTCTATCCCGCCCAAAGAAGAGCCCGACCAGAACGACGGCATCAAGATTGAGATAATTAAGGAAGGAGACTAGGGGTTAGGATGTAGGGGTTAGGGATCGTAGTTCGAATGACGATACTGCTTCCGGGAAATATCCTGATAATTCGAATAACGATCCCCGTTCCCTTACTCTCTAAATCCTAACCCCTAAATCCTATATCCTAATCCCTATCCCCTATCCATTGACAAGAGTGTCAATTCCTATGATTATCTTATAATGAACTCCTTAGC
>JAIRUO010000267.1 GCA_031254385.1 Treponema sp.
AACTTGCTAAAAAATTCATAATATTGAAGACGTACCACCTGAATGGCTACGATCAATCCCTCAAGTAAGATAATCACCAGGTTTCCAAAGACGATTATCAGCAAAGAAAAAGCGGTACCAGCGGTAACGCCCGAAACCTGCTCGGCAAAATTGAAAATTATAAAGGAAAGGACTGCGTGTGAAAGGGCAAAAGCGCCTACCCTTAAAAAACTTACGGTGTTGGAAATATAAGTAGATATGATTTCCAGAACCTCCACGAATCCTTCCATAATAAAGACCGTCATGCCTTCTTCAAATACGGGCTTTTTGCCCAAAATCAGCCGCCATAAAGCAGGCCCGAAAAAAATCCCCAAAACAGGCGTAACAAGACATACTACATCAAACCATGCAAATTTGAAAGACAGCTCCGGGTTCACACTGCTAAGTATAAACCTTATTACTATAAAAAGCGCGTACCAGAAGAAGAAAGCTCCGGCTAATCCGGTTTTGGAAAACACGGCCTTTTCGTATTTCTTTAAAATAAATTTATTAATTATATTAACGATTAATCCAATAGAATTGAGTATTACACCAATAGCTATGGTAAAACCGAAAAAATAAAAAAGTTTGGTAATGCTGCCGCCAGCTTCCGCCAGAGGCAGTATGGTAAGTATGCGATCCATTGGCTGCCCGGTTATTAGCTCTGTAATAGCCCTGGTGGGTGCAATAAAAAAATGTTCATTTGCAAAGAATGAACCTGTCAGGAGTCCCATTACCATTGAAGCAGTTCCAACGGACTTTAAGGGAACCGAAAATTTCTTGAAATTGGAAAAAAATGGAATTCCTTTTCTACCGCAGAGTATTCCCAAAGTAAAAAGCACAAGCCCCTGACCAACATCACCAAACATTATTCCAAAAAGAAAGGTAAAAAAAATCGCTACAAAAAAGGTGGGGTCAATGGTGCCGTAAAGCGGCGCGCCGTAGGAAAAAACAACCCCTTCAAACCCTTTTACTAATTTTCCGTGGGCCAAAGATACCGGAACTTTTTCCTTGCCTTCTCGTACTGCTGCTACTTCGTTAGGATTAAAAGAACGTATGGCTGTCCTGTTTTCGGTAAGCTTTTCCATCTCATCTACCAGGGTCTTTACTGTATCGGCAGGCACCCAGCCGGAAAGAAAATAAATATTTTTTGTGGCAAAGAGCCTTGATTTAAGCTGTTCCATTATACTGGCCATTAAGTAAGAAGCGATTAGGGATTTTAAGTCGGCCCCGTATTCATCCCTAAAAACCTGTTTCTTATCGGCAATGTCGTGTAACGCTTGCTCAACATCCTTTAGCCTTATTTCAAGCCCTAGAAGAAGTTCCCTTGGTACGCCCTTGTATCCTTCCGGGATACTAATGGGAACGAACTTCGCCTTTTTTAATTCTGAATCCAGTGCAAATCTACCTTTACGCGAAGCGGCAGCCATTACCCTTTCGCCAGAAGGATCTAGCGGGATGACTATTGCCCTGTCGCCCAGGTTTTCCCTAAGTTCATCCTGACGCCTGGGGTCCAAGCGGCCTATACGAAGCGTAAGGTAGGAAAGCTGATCCAAATCGGAGAATGGCGCGTTGATATTTGCAAAGGCTTTGGCTTCGTTCAAGGCATCTTCGACTTTCTTCTTTTCCGTGTTCTGTTCAAATTCCTGTTTGCTAAGGGCCGAGACAGCACCGGAAATGATATCGACAAGAGCCTCTTCGCCTTCTGTGGGTACATGGCTTGATTCTTCCGGTTCTAGGGGCAGGGAAAGGCCAAGATAGGCCGCAGCGGTATTTAGTTTGTCAAGATTTTCCTGTAGATGTCGGTAAATTGCTTCATTCTGCGCATTGGCGGAATCTTTATCGGGAGTTTCGTGTAATGTTTCGTTTTCGGAAAACTGCATGATCCCCCGGTGGCCAAGAAATTCTATTACACTGTCAACATCCCTAGAAAGCACAGTGAGTTCTATTTGATTCATTTTACGCGGCCGCATTATTTTATTCATTATGACTCAACTCCAAGCATGGAAAAAACTTCCCCTGAGGAGAGTCCCATCCTTAAGCCTTCTGCGCTGGATGTAAGTACGTCTTCTTCAAATTGTTTCATTTTAATAAAGCAGAAAACCGTATCCAGAGAAGAAGGGCTGAACCGGAATGCGTGGCGGGCCATGCGGTACAGGTACTTTGCTGCGGTGTTCTGGAAATAACGGGGATCGGCTGTCCAGCTTCCGCCCGTAGAAGGATTAAGAAACTTTTCCCGTTTCCAACCTGTCCATGACTCCCTGCTGTCCAGAGGCATAACCAGGGAGGAAAGAGCGTCGGCGGCAAGTAAAAGACGCTTTCCACGCAAAGTCATTTTTATATCAATTAGATGAGGCACTACTTCCTTTGCGTCCAAATGGTAATAAGTTCTGAGCCTTAAGGCACATGCGGCGTTACGCAGGGAAATTTCTTCGGCAAGGATCTTTTGCGTAACGCAGCGGTCGCTGGTTTTTAATTTTTGCAGGGCTTGTAAGAGTGAATTGTAATAAAGCCTGTCCTGCTCTGTTTGCTGAAGAAGATCGCCTTCGTTCTGCCTTTTTAGTTCTTTGGTAAGGAGGACAAAAAATTTAGGCGGCTTATTAAAGGATTTGATTATACGCTGTACGGAATCAATAGTCCTCTTGCTTATTCGGGTTTCTAGGTCTGGAATAAGTTCTTTTTCCGGAAGGTCGCGGGAGGAATTGGGAAAAATTAGCCTGTCCAGTTCTGAGAGCCGGTTTACATTGCTTATAGCCTGTGCCCTTTTTCCTATAAAAGACTTTCCGATTATGCCGGAAGCCTTGGCATAGGCATACGCCCGTTCTCCCAGGCTGGGCATTCTTTATAACTCCCCCGGGAGGCTTGTGTCTTCCCTTAGAAGTAGACGCTCCGCCAGAGCCGAAAATTGTTTTTGGTTGACTGGCATTGTTTTTAAGCTGTCGCGGCTGGCTTCAAGCTGTTTTTTGTAATCTTCTTTTACAGCGGAGATCTCGTTATTGTAGGCCGCCTCAAGGCTGGCTACTTCTGCCGAATAGCTTTCGTCATGACGGGCACGACAGATCTTCTCCCCTTCGGCAATGCGGCGTTCCGTTTCGGCCTGGGCTTCGTTAACCAAAGCTGCGGCTTCGGCTTCCAGGTTCAGCAGATGTTTTAGCACACTTTTTTCATCATCCGGTTCCATGATAACCTGCTTATTCAGGATGCTATAAAAATATCCTCGTATTTTTTTATTATCTTATGGGCGCTCTTGGAATCCGGCTGTGCCAGCAATTCCGCATAAAAATGAGGGTTATCCAAGAAGTCAGCCAGGCGTTTTAATAGTCGTAAATGCTGTTCTGAATCTTTTTGAGGCGCCAAAATCATAAAAAGGATATAAACGGGCTGCCCATCCAGGGCGTCATAATCTATGCCTTTTCGGGAAATCGCCAAAAATCCGCAAATATCATCAAGGGCGTTGGTTTTGCCGTGAGGAATTGCTATGCCCTTATGAATACCTGTAGACATTTTCGATTCCCGCTCGTAAATCGCCTCCAGGATCTCTCTCCTGTTCTTTATTTTCTTAACCTGACAGAACTGGTCGATTATTTCTTCAAAAGCCTCGTCCTTGTCTTCGGCTTCAAGGCCGATTTTGATAAGCTCAGGTGGAAACACATCGGTAAGGAGCATCAATCAGCCTCGCTGCCATCATCAGATTCGATATCTTCCGGGAAAACATAAGGTTCGGGCACAACCGGGTCTTCCTCCCACCAATCGCTGCTGGTAGCGGTATCTGGCGCAAGCTGCTGCGCCTGTCTTTCTACCCCTGTACCGGAAGGACTGCGGTTCATTATAGCCAGCAGTAGGCTTATAATCAGGAACAAGGCCCCTAATACCGTGGTCGTCTTGGTCAGAACATTGCCTGTCCTTGAACCAAAAGCAGAACCGCTGCCCCCCGCGAAGATGCCCCCCAGGCTGTTTCCTTCCTCATTTTGAGCCAAAACCAGAAGAATCAGAAGTACCGCAACAATCACAAAAAACACAAGTAAAACAGTTCCAAGCACGCTCATCTATACTACTCCAATATCTGCTTATTCTACTAAATTGGAGAAACTTGTTCAAGGCTTCTATTTGTCAGGCTTCTATTTATCAACTAAATAAACCCAATAAATGTCAATTCTAAAAATCAATTTTTACGCTTGCCAAAACCGCCTCTATATAGATAATATCAGTAATAATACAAACAAGGACGGACAATGAGCGATCAAAGCTTAGTACCTATAGATCAAATTCTCCCCAATAAATTGCCCCTGGTGGCCCTGATGGGCAGGCCGATTTTCCCCGGTATTTTTACCCCCATAATGATAGGGAACCCGGTTGACGTTAAAGTGGTTGAGCAGTCAGTGGCAGGGGACAGCCTTATAGGGCTGGTAATGCTTCTCAACGAAAATGAGAATCCAACGATAAATGACCTCTACCAGGTGGGTACTGTCGCCAAGATAGTAAAGAAAATCAACCTGCCAGATGGGGGGGTAAATATTTTCATTTCCACCCTTAAACGCTTCAAAATAAAGAAGCCCCTTCATGCGGCAATGGGATTGGCTGCGGCTGTGGAATACCTTGAGGAAGAGGAAGACCATACCAGCGAAGTCAAGGCCCTGACCAGGGCACTGATAAGCGAGATGAAGCAGATTTCCGAAAACAATCCGCTTTTTTCCGAGGAAATGCGCCTCAACATGATCAATATTGACCATCCGGGCAAGATCGCGGACTTTATTGCCAGCATCCTTAATATAGATAAAACCGAACAACAGAAGATTCTGGAAATACTGAATGTCAGAAAGCGCATGGAACAGGTTCTGGTCTTTATCAAGAAGGAACAGGAACTGCTGCGCATCCAGAAGAAGATCCAGAAAGAGATAAACGAGAAAATCGAAAAGTCCCAGCGGGATTATTTCTTAAAGGAAGAACTAAAAGCCATTAAGACCGAGCTGGGAATGACCACCGATGCGAAAAGCTCTGAATACCAGCGTTTTAAGGATAAAATCGACTCCTATAAATTTGAGGGCGAGATCAAGGAAACGGTGGAACAGGAGCTGGAAAAGTTCAGCCTAATGGAGCCTAACTCTGCGGAGTTTATAGTTACCAGGAACTATCTGGATACCATTGTCAATCTGCCCTGGCTCGATCCTGAGCCTGAGTCCTTTGACCTTAACAAGGCCAGGGACATCCTTGAGGCTGACCATTACGGTCTAAAGGATGTAAAGGCCAGGATTGTTGAATATCTGGCGGTGCGCAAACTAAGGAATACCAATTCCGGCACGACTGTTCCGGCTGGGAGCATTGTGTGCCTGGTCGGGCCTCCGGGCGTTGGAAAGACTTCCGTGGGCAGATCAATAGCCAGGGCCTTGAACAAACAGTTCTTCCGCTTTTCCGTAGGCGGCATGAGGGACGAGGCGGAGATCAAAGGCCACCGACGCACCTATATAGGCGCAATGCCTGGCAAAATCATCCAGGGCCTTAAAATCGTAAAAACCAGAGACCC
>JAIRUO010000007.1 GCA_031254385.1 Treponema sp.
GCAAGCTGCAAACTTTTGGGGTACATTGGAACAGCGATGCGGCCCCTGCTGGTTGCCCGGTTGTGTTTATCAAAGGGTTCCCAGCACATTCCGTAATCTCCATAAGACGGTATCAATACAACATAAGGAACAATACGGTTGAGTCTGTTTTTGTATGATCTACAATATGCCTCTGGATCAATGCTCTCTATCCAGGCCAGAAGCGAAATTACATTTTCCCTGGTACCTATATCTGAGGGCATAGAGTGGAAATACTCACGGGTAAGAATGGGGAAATGGTTGCCCTGGCGGCCAATGGTCATTTTTGCCATCTGCCGAACTGTTTCAAATTCGGTATTCACCGCGTCAACATCAACTGCGGCAGCACCTTCTTCTTCTGCTTTTGCCTGCAAATTTTTTAATTCGTGCTCCGCCGAATAATAGTCCCTTAAAAAAATTTCCATATCATGATCGATTTTGATTAAGCTTCTTAACGTTTCCTGGATGTCGGAAAAAATCTTCTTCTGCCCTTCATTATAACAGGCGGAAATATTTTCCAGTCCTTCCTGGGGAAAATGCTCCATTATATGCAACATATGATCATTCAGAACTCTTTCTGTATGATGTCGTTCATCATCCTTGGCTCTTATCAGGCTTCTTGTTCCGTCCAATTTGCCCTTGGCTTTATCCAAGAATTGCTGTATGCGTACTGAGGTGTTGCTTTTTGACACCTTGACTTCATCGGTGGTGGAAGGCCGGACCACCCCGGTTCCTACTGACTTTAGCCATTCATCCAGATAATATACCGGCTGGTTAAGAACATTTGTGTCAACTACTTTTGAAAAAAGGGTACGGTTTTCCGTATCCATAAAAGTGGGATGCAGAAGAGCGAAACGGAGCAGATACTTTTTGGGGTCAGAGATCTTACCTGGAGCTCTTCGGCCAACCAGTTTGAAAAATTCCCAAAAAGCAGGTATTAATTGCTGGCGGAACACGCCTCTGTCTTTTGGGTCTTTGGTGTTAAGGAATTTTTGGAGTTTCTCATGAACCCGCTGGGATATATCCCCTTCTCCCGAAAGGGCTGTCTTGTAATAATTGGGATCATCAAAGGCTGTATGACCGGTTTCTTCAAACAGCTTTGGTATGTCCGGGAATCTTTCGGCGCTGAGATCTACCGAATCGGTAGTTTGGGGCTCGCCAGCCGGGGCATCATCAAAGATACTGGCATAATCCGGCAGTTCTACTTCCGCCGGTTTTGCTTTTGCATCAGTCCCAAGCAAAGCGGCAATTTCTGAATCCATCTCTCCCTGAAACACATTATTTTCGGCCATATCTTTTTTCCCTTATCTTTTTATAAGTTTTTTCTACAACCCTGTCAACTAAGATTATTTCACAAAATAGTATTTTTCTATATATCATTTTTGCAAAACCCCTGCCCAGGCATGCATGACAATTCCAAAAGCCACCGAAACATTAAGTGATCCCTTTGCGCCAAAGATGGGTATGCTTACCCTTCCCAGTGAAGAGTCCGCCCTAGCCAGGGCTTTGGGACTTACCCCCAGTTCCTCCGAACCTATGATCATGACTCCCCGGCTTGGAAAAGGAAAATCTTCAAGCTTTGTTCCCCCTGTTTCCAAGGCAAAAAAGGCGGTGCAATGAGGAAAAGATTCTGTACTATTTGGCATATTCATAAATGGGTCTTCTTCCAGCCGCAGCCAGGGAAGGACAGAAACGCAGCCCATGGCGGTTCTCTTTGCCCGCGGATGATTGGGGTCAGCGCAAAAAGGGGAAAGATAGATTTTCTCAGCCCCAAAAGATTCTGCGCAGCGGAATATTGCGCCTACATTAAAAGGAGATCGTATATCTTCCAGATAAACTTCCATGCCGGGGAAGATACGCCGTTTTTCTTGGTTTAGCCCACCTGAATCAGCGGCGTGAAAATCCCAATCCGAAGGAAATTGTCCTGTTTCGCTTCTAAGGAGATGGCATACCGTTTTAAGGCTGCGCCATAAGCCGTTTGTTTCCAGGTTATCTCGAATTTCTATCAGCGCTTTACCTAGCTTTTCCGGCACGCGGTTTATCCAGAGACTAAGAATATCCGTCAAATACACAATTTCATCTTTACTAAGTCCCGGTTTAAGAAGGCATCTGCGTTCAGCTTCTTCAAAAATTTTTGCAGTCTTTCGTAAACCTTGGGAATATGGCAGTTCTTTTAATTTGTGGGGCGGTATCAAAACGCCTGCTTCAGAATATCAAAGGCATTTTCCGAAGCAACAGTCCAGGGGGAATAGGCGACAAATTCCAACTCTCTGGCCGTTTCTGCTGCCGGAATAAGGCGATCCAGGGAAAGGTTGAATTCCTTGAGCCTGGCAGGTACTTGCAAAAGCCCCATATAATGACGAATGCTTTCTGGCACCATTGCCGCGGCTTCTGCAACAGAGATCCCTTCCACGGGTTCGTCCATTAGGGCCGCTACTTTAGCCATTTTGTCCGGCCTGGCTGCGGCCAGCTTTTCCATAATATACGGGAGTATAACTGTCGAACACCAGGATTTAGCCACCGGGAATTTCGCGCTCAAAGAATATGCCAGGGCAGTTCCTATACCCGGGACGCTTATCGAAGAACCCATAGCGGTAAGAAACGCTGCATTTACATAAGATTCCATAAAACCCGGGCCAAAGTTCTCTGGCTGAGTTTTTATCATTTTTCCGTATAGGGCAATAGCCTGTTCTAAAAGGCTGTCCGAAAAAAAACCGGCTTTTGCCGAACAATAGGCTTCCACGGCAGTGCAAAATCCGTCAAATACGGTAGTGGAAGCGTGTTTTCCGCTCAAAGATCCGGAAAAAAAACCGCCGTCCATTATTACTGCCTTGCAAAAACCTCCAGGGGTCTTGATTTGCTTTACTGACCTATCCCTGGGATCCATTGCTATAAAATAATTTGCCACAGAAAAAAGGTCTGGCTCAAAGGCGGGAATTGCAATATAAGGAATAAAGGGATCATTGTCTTTACCGCTGTCCAGGAACTCAAAAAGGCCAAATCTGGACAGGGCGGTTCTAGCTGCCATACGGGCTATAGACTGCGTTTTTAGGCCGCCAAAACCTATCACTACATTACAGCGCGCTCCCCGCGCCAAATCGGCTGCTCTTTCTGTCTCTTCTGCGTTTGACTGAGAGGAAATCTCGTCAAAAAGTATGCTCTCTACCCCAGATTGTTCAAGAACCGCCTGAAGCCGGCCTATGGCGTTGGCTTCATAGAGCAACTGCTCGGTAATAATCAAGGCCTTGCCGCCTAAAGAGGCGCAAAGAATTCCTGCGCGACTTACCGAGTCATACCCGATGATGATTTCCGGGTCCAGTTTATACACTATATCTGTCATTCAAGCAGTCCTAAAAAAAACGGAACCTATGACACATAGTGCCAAGGTTCCGCCGTTATTCACTTTTATACAAATGCGCCAGAAGGCTTTAAACACTATTCGAATTAATTAACCAAAGAGAACGTCTATAAGCCTGTCCGCTGTGGCATTGATCGTCTCCTTGTTCAGATAGGACGGATCATTAATCTTAGCCCTGAGCTCTTCAATCTTTTCTGTTTGTAATTCCTGGGCAGAAGCCACAATTTCCCTGACCCGGTACAGTTCAGCCTTTTCTACAGCTTCCGAAGAAATGCTTACGGTATCTGTTTTGGGAACATCGTTTACCTGATTTGTCCGTCCAGGTTTTTTTCCGGGTTGAATGGGATCAATAGAACCTACCCTGTCGATTGTCATACTCATATCCTACCTGTCTTGATTATCGGCAATAAAATACAGAAAATTCACACCTATTGAGCTTTTTCAAGACTGAAGTTTTTAAACCTCTCTATATATACTATACATTCTTTTCGTTTTTATCATAAATGTCAAGGGAATTTAAATATTTTTATAGTGCCGATAATAAAACAATGGGGCAATTTTTACAGGTTTTGGGGTTTGTCACAATTGCTGTTTTTCTGCTTTGGTTTGGTTATACCCTGTTTATCAGGATAGGCCTACCGGCTTCTTATGGATACGGCCCTAAAAAGCGCAAGGGCCCCAAGCCCAGCGGCATAGGGCTTCCTGGAGACCCCCATACCTGCCCAGTCTGTAGTGCCAAACTGGAAGACGGCTTACTGGTAAAATCCATCGCGTTTCCTTCCCTTAATGGCGGCGAGGATCGTTTTATGCATATAAAAGGCTGCGTCTACTGCCTGTCTGGGGAACGCGACCGGATTTGCCCGGTCTGCGGCCATGTCCTTATAGGAGATGAAATACTTATTTGCAGGCTATTTGAACGGAATCCTGCCTCCAAAAGACGCGCCCACGTTCATGTTCTCGGCTGTTCCCACTGTCGGAGAGTCTAACTGGCCCATTTAACAGCAATATCCGGTTTCTTAGCTCAAAATTCGAAGCGCCATGCTTATGAATGCCGTAATAAGGCAGTACGGAATTATAGCAATCTTTATATCCGTATAGTATAATTCTATTGGAGGTAATTATGCCGTCACAAGCAGCCAAAAACAATATTCCCGATGAACCCCTGACATTCGAAAAGGTCTGGGCCACGATCCAAGAAAATGACCGGAGGTATCAGAAACAACGGGAGGAAAATGACCGGAGGTATAAAGAACAACAAGAGGAAAAAAACCGCGAGTATCAGAAACAACGAGAAGCTCTTGAAAAACAGATGAAAGAAACCGACAGGCGTATTGGAGAACTGGGCAATCGTTTTGGCGAGCTCGCGGAACACCTGGTAGCCCCTAGCATCATGGAAAAATTCAATGAGCTGAATTTTCGCTTTGATAAACGTGCTGAAAATATAGAACTACACGAAGTCGGAGATGCCAAGGCCTACGCGGAAATTGATATTTTGCTGGAGAATAGGGATATTGCTATAGCTGTTGAGGTTAAGGCAAAACCCACACAGAAAGATGTGGATAAACATATCAAGCGTATAGAAATACTACGGTGTTTCGCTGACAATCATAATGACAAACGTAAATACCGGGGTGCCATGGCTGGGGCGATAATGACTAAAGCGGTACGGGAATATGTTATAAAGAAAGGAATGTATGCGATAGAGCAGAGCGGCGACACAGTTTACATAAATGTTCCCGTCGGCTTTAAACCCCATGAGTGGTAGGCTGTGGCAGAATGACAAAAAACCATTAATAAGCGGACTGAAGGCCCGGCAGGATTAGCTATGATTAACGTAACGATTTTCAATGAATTTGTCCACGAAATAATTGATGAAGCGGTAAAGGCAGTATATCCCGAAGGGATTCACGCTGCCATAAAATCCTTTCTGGAAAAAGACGAGGCCATCGGAAAGATACGCTGCGCCGTGCTTCAGGATCACCGTGAGACATTGAGCAAGGAAGCCCTTGATGATACTGATGTCCTTATCTGGTGGGGCCACATGAAACACCACGAAGTAGATGACGAGGTGGTTGCCAGAGTGCGCCGGCGCGTTCTGGACGGCATGGGTCTGGTAGTCCTTCATTCGGGACACGCTTCAAAACCTTTCAAAGCCCTCATGGGAACAGATACCGATCAACTCCGCTGGCGGGCTGCTGGGGAGAAAGTCAGGCTGTGGAACATTGCCAAGAATCATCCCATTACCCGCGGGCTGACCGAAACTTTTGTCATTCCGCATGATGAAACGTATGGCGAGCCTTTTGGCATTCCCAACCCTGACGAGCTCATCTTTTTAAGCTGGTTCCAGGGCGGAGAAGTATTCCGTAGCGGCTGTACCTGGCGCAGGGGGGAAGGAAAGATCTTCTATTTCCAGAATGGGCATGAAACCCATCCGGTTTACCATCAGAAGGAAGTTCAGCTTGTCATTACAAATGCCGTCAAATGGGCTTGTCCTGTGGAACGGTGCTGTATCATTGACAGAGGCGGCCCGAATACTCCGGCTTTGGAAAAGGTATAGAAAATGATTCGACATCCTTATTCATTACCTGTAATACTACTCTTGCTGCTTGTCGCAGTAACGCTTCCTGCGCAGCAGTCGGGCAGCGCCCCAAGCCGTGCTGAACAGGTAATGAAGGCCATCGCTCAGGCATACCCTGACCGAGTGAGCCATGCGGAATTCCGGAATGGGGATTGGGCGGTTCTTTTAGGCGGGAAGTGGTATTATTACGCGGAAGGACGGCTGCTGCCTGAAGAAATACGGCACCGTGTTGCGGAATATACCAGCTACACTTTTTACAACTATGTCGTGGAACTGCCCCCCTGGACTACGCCTAGTGCAGAAGAAAACGCCCGTATGCGGGAAACTATGAGAGGTATTGAAGAGTGGGAGCAGCTGCCCATACAGCGATCCAATCATTTTTTTGATGCTCTCTGGCGTATAACCAACCGTGACGAATCCTGGGACAGGGTAAAAACGATACGCTTTTTGGGCCATACAGTAATGATGCATTATTCCATTCTTGAAGAATTAAGCCTTGTGGAAGAAAGAATCCTTGTACTCGCCAGGACAAATTCTGCGGTACGGCAATGGATAGATTCCCTTGGCACTGTTGAAGGCTGGAGCTGGCGCAATATTTCGGCCTCGCAAAGCCGGAGTTTTCATTCTTACGGAGCTGCCATAGACTTACTTCCCAGAAACCTGGGAGGGCTGGCAACATACTGGCAATGGACAGCCCAGGTCACACCGGAATGGTGGACTGTCCCTTATTCTAGGCGCTATCACCCACCACTTGAGGTGATCAAGATTTTTGAGTCCTTTGGCTTTGCCTGGGGCGGCAAATGGATGGTTTACGATACCATGCATTTTGAATACCGACCGGAGATTTTGATATTAAGCGGCATACCCCTGATAGATCAGCGGACTCTTTTTTAGAAAAATAATCTGGTAAATCTTAAGGAAATTACTCAAAAATTCTTATAGCGACACTTTTGTAGCCTTTAGCTATTTGTTGAAATTCAAAGAGCCATTAATAATTCTTATATGAACGAAAATAATGAAAATAATGTATTTAATATACGTCGCCTTTTTAGCAAAAACCTAAGGCGCTTGCGAACAGATGCAAATATATCACAATTAACATTGGCTAACCAAGCTGAACTAACCCATAACTTTATCAACGATATTGAAAACGGAAAAAAATGGGTTTCCGCAGAGACTATTGGCAAACTGGCCACCGCGCTACGGGTAGAACCTTATCAATTCTTTTTATCCGAATCCCATTGGAACCAGCAGGGGGCCGAGATCTTTTCTACCTATCTGGATGCCCTGTCCGATTCGTTTACAAAAATGGTAAATGATTACAGGCAGCGCTATACTGCACAGAACAACGATAAAGATATTGTTTAAGCAGAATTCTCAACAAGAGCCATAAATTCCTTCTCGTCCAGGGTTTCTTTTTCAAGGAGCTCTGCGGCAACGTTATCCAAAAGGGCACGGTGCTGATTCAGCAGGCTTGCGGTTTTGGCATATTCATCGTCAACCATGCGTGCAATTTCCTCGTCTATATACTGCTGTGTGCTTTCTGCATATTCCCGCTGGAACATGGGTTCCTGGCGGTCAGAGCCGGACATAGCCGCGCCTCTGGATGTCAGGGCCACATGGCGGAAACGGTCGCTCATGCCATAATCGGTAATCATCTTTCTGGCAATATCCGTGGCCTTGGTTAGATCATTGGCGGCTCCGGTAGAAAATTCGCCGGATATTATTTCTTCCGCAATACGGCCACCAAGGAGTATGTCAATTCTGCCCAAAAGGTCGGACTGGGTAACGGTGTAGCGATCTTCTACAGGCATCTGCATGGTATAGCCCAAGGCCATGCCACGGGGAATAATGGAAATCTTTTGGACTGGATCGGCATTTGGCGTAAAAGCCGCAACCAGGGCATGGCCAGCTTCGTGATAAGCCGTAAGGCGACGTTCCTCTTCCTTTATGACTCTGGTCTTTTTCTGAAGGCCGGCAACGGTCTTTTCAATGGCCTCGTCAAAATCCTTCTGGCTAACCTTTTTCCGGCCGGCCCGTACCGCAAGCAGGGCCGCCTCATTCACAATATTTGCCAAATCCGCGCCAGAGAATCCTGATGTAATCCTGGCTACCATTGACAGATCCACTTGATCATCAAGGCTTACCGGCTTGGAATGAATTTGCAGTATGGCTTCCCTGCCCTTGAGATCAGGCCTGTCAACCAAAACCTGACGGTCAAATCTGCCGGGCCGCAGGAGCGCATGATCCAGCACATCCGGCCTGTTGGTGGCTGCCAGTATAATAAGCCCTGCTGTGGAGTCAAACCCGTCCATTTCTACCAAAAGCTGATTTAGGGTCTGTTCCCGCTCGTCGTTTCCCCCGGCAATATTGTTGATGCGGCTTTTTCCGATGGCATCAAGCTCATCAATAAAAATAATGCAGCGTTTCTTTTCCCGGGCCTGCTTAAAGAGATCGCGCACCCTGGCAGCACCCACGCCTACGAACATCTCCACGAATTCCGCCCCGGAGATTCTAAAAAACGAAACCCCGGCTTCTCCGGCAACTGCCCGTGCAAGGAGGGTTTTCCCGGTTCCCGGAGGGCCGACTAAAAGTACGCCTTTGGGTATTTTTCCGCCTATATCAGTATATTTCTGAGGGCTCTTGAGGAAGTCCACAACCTCTACAAGTTCCTCTTTGGCTTCATCCACTCCGGCAACATCGGTAAAGCGGGTTTTTATATCCCCTTCCGCCACAATAACGGCGCGGTTCTGCCCGACAGACAGAACATTGCCGCCCATATTGCCCAGGCGCTTCATGATAAAACGCCAAATAAAGAAAAAGAAGGCTATGGGCAGAACCCAGGAAAAGATAATATTGAGTACCGCGCTGCCTTCCCTGGAAACCGCATAATAGGAAACATTATGTTCATCCATAAGCTTTATAAATTCATCATCATTAATGGGGACAGTACGGTATACCTGTTCAGCCGACTGCGAATTGGAATTGCGGACTAAAGGATTTGAAGAACTCTCCCTTCTTGTTAAAGTGGTATATCCGGTAAAATACGATTCTGTAAGCTCAACCCGTTTTATCTCACCGCTGGCTATCCGTGCTTTGAATTCCGAGAAGTCGATGGCAGGGTTTACCCTGCTCAAAAAAACATAATTAAACAGGCTTAATCCAATAATAAGGATGACTACATAAATGATAGAGAACTTCCAGCCGCCAAAGGGTTTCAGGTCAGGCAGTTTTGGCCCGCCGCCGTTACCACCGCCAAACGGAAACTGAGGCCCTGAATTATTCTGTTTTTCTTTCTCGTTCTGAGGATCCTCAGGCTGGTAATCACCCATGCATCTTAACTCCTATATGTAACCATTGAACATTCTAGGGATTTTCCCTTATACTACTATCTACTTTTTATAACACTTATTCAACACATATAGTTAGGGTTTTCATATTCAATTAATTTGAGAATCTTTTACTGGTGGCTGAGTTCCAAAAAAGCCGGCCTCCAAAGGAGCTGACGTGATAGAAGTTACGAATCTGGTCAGGCGTTATGGCCCGCACATTGCGGTAAACCATGCGAATTTCAAAATTGAAAAAGGTGAAATAGTTGGTTTTCTTGGGCCAAATGGAGCCGGAAAGTCCACAACTATGAATATCCTTACAGGCTATCTTTCTTCTACCGAAGGAACCGTAAAAGTCGGCGGCATGGATATTCTGGAACACCCAATGGAAATTAAGAAAAAAATCGGCTATCTGCCGGAAAATCCCCCCCTTTATATGGATATGACGGTTAGCGATTACCTTTCCTTTACCGGGGACATAAAAAAAATTCCCAAATCGGAAAAACAGGACAGGATGAACCGGATTATGGCTACGGTCGGTATTGAAGACGTATCCAAACGGCTAATCAAAAACCTGTCCAAGGGTTATAAACAGCGGGTCGGCCTGGCCCAGGCCATGATAGGAGATCCTGAAGTCCTTATAATGGACGAACCGACCGCAGGCCTTGACCCCAAACAGATACTGGAAATCCGTGACCTGATTACCGAACTCGGAAAGGATCATACCATTATCCTTAGCTCCCATATACTCCCGGAAGTGAGTGCTGTCTGCAAGCGGGTACTTATAATAAACCGGGGCGCTATTGTGGCGGACGATACTCCGGCGAATCTGGCGCAGCGGCTTCTGGGAGGAAGCCATATACTACTCCGGCTGGACGGCAAAGAACAGGAAGTGTCCAAGGCGCTGGGCAAAGTTTCGTCCATTAAAAAACTTGAGTTCCAGGAATCTCAGGAAACAGGCGCTTGCGAGCTTGTAGCCGAAGCAATGCCGGATACTGACATAAGGCGAGATATATTTAAGGCCTTAGCCTCTGCAAATATCCCCATTCTGATGATGCGCTCCCAGGACATGAGCCTGGAAGAGATATTCCTTAATCTGACCACAGTAGAGGAGGCAAAATAATGCTCGCCATTTTTAAACGGGAAATAAAAGCGTATTTCCTTACCCCCATTGGCTGCCTTTATATGGGGCTTTTCCTTTTGATAACCGGTATTTTCTTTTTCTTTACCAATCTCTCTTCCCAAAGTTCCTATTATTCAAGCTTTTTGGGGAACGTTCTTTTTATTTACCTGTTTGCTGTTCCCCTTTTGACCATGCGGCTTTTTTCTGAAGAAAAACGGCAGAAGACGGATCAACTGCTCCTGACAAGCCCTGTTTCTATAGTTGAAATTGTCTGCGGTAAATTCCTGGCGGCCCTCTGCCTATATGCCATGACACTTCTGGTTACGGTTCTTTACGCGGTTGTTATTGCCATTTACGGGGATCTTCTTATATGGGAAACCCTGGGCAGTTATATAGGCTTCCTCTTTCTTGGCGCAAGCTATATTGCCATTGGGATTTTTGTCTCCGCCAGCACAGAAAACCAGATTACTGCTGCGCTGGTAACCTTCTTCTCCCTTTTTATAATCTGGCTCATTGACCCCATTGCCCAGACGGTTCCTTCAGATACTTTTGCCGGGGCTATTTCCGCCGGAGTTCTGGCGTTTATAGTAGTGCTTTTCCTGTTTCTTAGCACAAGAAACTGGTTTGTTGTCCTGGCAACCGCAGTTGTGGCCGCAGCAGTAATACTCTTCCTCTACTTTTGGGTGAACGGTTATTATTACCAGTTCAGGGGTATTTTTTCCGGATTCCTTCAGAAATTCCTGGGATGGTTTTCTTTGAATAAGCGGTATCAGGATTTTTCTATGGGACTGTTGAAATTAGACTCGCTTTTGTACTATGTGTCATTCAGCGGTCTTTTCCTCTTCCTGACAGTACGGCTCATCGAAAAACGGCGATGGAATTAGGAGCATGGCAATGAAAGAAATCAAAGGCTTAAAAAACATCCGGGAATCATTCCGTACCCGGCAGTTTAGATACGGCGGATATGCGGCGCTGATTACCCTGGCGGTTATTGTTGGCCTCATCCTTTTGAACTTAATTGTCGGGCAGTTTTCTCCCTATATAGACATGACCGAGAGTGGGCTTTTTTCCCTTACGGAACAAACCCTCCAGGTGGTAGACGCGGTAAAGAGCCCCGTAAATTTCTACGGCCTGTGGCGGCCCGGTGAAGAATATCCGGAATTGCCTCAGATAATTGATCTTTATCTGGCCAGAAACCGGAACATACGGCTGGAATTGGTTGACCCAAATAGAAACCCCGGCCTCTTGGCAAGGTTTGACAGGGCCAATCAGGGAATACCTAACGGGTCTTTAATAGTGGAAGGTGAAAAAGGCTTCAAGGTTATTACCCCGAACGATTTTTATGATTTTATGGATAATTACCAAAACAATACCAGGAGCGTAACCGGGCTTGCTATGGAGCGCAGGATTACTGCTGCCCTTCTTTTTGTGGCAACAGGCCAAACTCCGGTTATTTATGAGGTTACCGGCCATCAGGAAACCTTACTCGCCGATCTTGGGCTGCAGACCATGGTAGAACGGGAAAATTTCAGCGTCAGACAAATTAACCTTATGCAGTCTCCCATACCCGATGACGCTTCAATACTGCTCCTCAACGCTCCTTATTCGGACCTTACCCAATTAGAGGCAGAAAGGATTCTGAATTATCTGGATAAGGGGGGCCGTTTAATGATTTTGGCCGATCTCTTTACTGGTGATGTTACCATGATAAATGAAGTTCTGGCCAGTTACGGCTTCCGCCTGGATTACGGTTACCTGGTAGAAAACGATATTTACCATACCGGCGGCGCCCCATATCTGGTATTTCCTGATATGGCTGATCATGATATTACCAATCCCCTGGTACAACAGAGGACCCCGGTGCTTATTTATAACGGCATGGGAATGTCGGAACTGGAAGCCAAACGGCGGACTGTAGAGTTAAAACCCCTGCTTTCTTCTTCAGCGATTTCCTTCCTGCGGATTGATCTGTTAGAAGATACTGTGGATCAGATTGCCTCGGATATTCGCGGCCCTATTACCATAGGCATGACCGCAACAGATCCTTCGTGGGTACAGGGAGATGAGCCTCAGACCCGGATTGTAGCCGTTGCCAGCGGGGCTCTTCTTGCAACTTATCAGTATGCTCCCGGAAATATGGACTTTTTTCTGAACAGCATTACTTGGCTGCAAGACAGGCCGGAAACCCTTTCGGTACGATCCAAGAGCATGTTCCTACTGCCTATGATGATAAACGCATTTTTAATAAATCTATACGGAGTAATCATTGTCATTGTTATTCCTGTGGGATTCTTTATCGCCGGTTTTGTTATTTGGCTCAGACGGCGGCACCTATAAGGCAGGCAATGAATGACTAAAAGAACCATAACTATTATTTCCGCTCTCGCCGTTGTGATCCTTCTGATTGGGGGCTATTTTGGCGCCCAGGCATGGGTCAAAGCCCATCCCGCAATCTCTCCCTGGGATTGGTCAGATTTGCCAGAATCGCCCAGGCTTACTGAATTTGATTCCAGCAAGCTTAACAGGATTGAAAATATCGGGGAAGGTTTTGCCCTGCAAAAAAATGCAAATGTATGGGAACTTGTTTCCGCAAATGTCCCGGCAGGAAAAATAAAAATCGATCAGACTTTGGTTTCAAATAAGATCTGGTCCCTGTCAAGCCTCTGGGCCGAAAGCCTGATTGAGGAGTATCCTGAGGATCTGTCCATTTACGGTTTAGACCATCCTTTTGCGCATATATTGATTGGCGATTCTGACGGGAAGGCTGTGGAGATTATTTTTGGCAATTTCACCCCTTCCCGAAGTTCTTACTACGTCATGTTAGCCGAAAGCCCCGCAGTTTATACCCTTGCTACCTATTATTCCGATACTCTCCTTTTTAGCATAGACAGTGTCCGGAATAAAGATCTATTCGAATCCCTCGATCCCAGGGCTATTAGCCATTTTATCCTTCAACCCAGATTGGATGATAATCCTTCTGGAAGAACCATTGATATCACCCCCAGAAAAGAAGATAGCTATATGCTTAATTCCTATACCAGTTTTGATTTGAATAGTCCTTATTCCACTAAACTGGCAGTTGACAGTGAAAAATTCGGCCAGGTTCTTGAAGCTCTGGCGTATCTTGAAATCTATGAATATATAGATGATTCTCCTTCTTCTTTGGCACCTTACGGCCTAGACAGGCCTGGCCGGGTGTATATTGAAACTCCCGAAGAAACTCTGGATATTTTTTACGGAAAGAGCGAATTCGGCATGCATTATGCGAAAGTAGCCGGGAACGATTCTGTATTCACCCTAGGAGGATTAGAAAATATTATTAACGTTGCCCCGTTTTCACTGATGGATAAATTTGCAATGATCCATTACATTGACCACGTTGACAGCTTTACCGTTACCGGAGACGGACGCACTTTGACTGCTACTATTCAGGGCAAGGGCGAAGATGCAATTTTTTATCTTAACGGCAGAAAAACCGAAGATCAAGCATTCCGGGTTTTTTATCAGAGAGTCATAGGCCTCCTTATTGATGCGGAACATTCAGGGCCTGTTACACGGGGCGAAGGTACAGATTATATAATTGAATACAAACTTAATACCCCGGCAGTTACTATAGGTATACGCCTTATTCCCTATAACCGGGATTTCTATATTCTGGAGAGAGAAGGCGCTACTGAATTCCGCATTGCCCGAACCCAGGTACGAAGGATATTTGAGGAAGCCGACAAGATGGTTTATGCTGAATAGAATAATACTTCATTAATTTTTCTAATGGAGGTACACAGTGGAGTACGGTTATTTTGACGATGATGCGCGGGAATATGTTATCACTCGGCCTGACACACCTGCACCATGGGCTAATTATCTTGGTTCACCGGCTTACGGCGCGATTATTTCAAATAACGCGGGCGGCTACAGCTTTGTAAAAAGCGGCGCTGCCGGACGGATAATCCGTTACCGTTTTAACGAACAGGACAGACCCGGCCGATACATCTATCTGCGTGATGATGAATCAGGTGATTACTGGTCGGCTTCATGGCAGCCTGTAGGCAAGCCGCTGGATAAGTATCGCTTAACATGCCGCCACGGTACGGGTTATACAAAACTGGAAGCCGACTACAGCAACATACGTTCGTCAATAAACTATTATGTGCCCCACGGCGCAGATTACGAAGTATGGCAGACAAAAATTACCAATACCGGAACAACTGCAAGAAAGATTTCCGTTTTTGGTTTTGCTGAGTTCACCTGCGAAAGTTTCTACGAACAGGATCAGGTAAATCTGCAATATACTCAGTTTATCACCCGCACCTATTTCAAAGATCAGTTCATCCTTCAAACTATTAATGAAAATTGCCTGAATGCCATAAACGAAAGTCGTGTGGAAACCCGCATCTTTGCCCTTGCCGGGAGAAAAGTTGCCAGTTACTGCGGCGACCGGGCGGCGTTTTTGGGTGCTTATCGCGATTACGGAAACCCCATCTCTGTTGAAAAAGGCCGCCTTGATGGAACCCTGAATTACAACCTGAATCCCTGCGGTGCGCTTCATACTGCTGTTGATCTTGCGCCTGGCGAAAGCGTTTCGTTCGCATTTCTGCTTGGGCAAAAACGGGAAGCGCAGGCTAAAGAATTGGTGGCTCGATACGAAGACCAGGATCTGAGTGCCCGCGAAATCAATGAATTAAGAAATTACTGGCATGGAAAATTTTCCGGACTAAAAGTGGAAACCCCCGATGAAAATTTCAATCACATGATTAATACCTGGAATGCATACCAGTGTTTTATTACATTTAACTGGTCGCGGGCTGCGTCTCTGATCTACTGCGGTCAGCGTAATGGTTACGGTTACCGCGATACTGTGCAGGATATTCAGGGCATCATTCATCTTGATCCGGGAATGGCTTTAGAAAAAATAAAATTTATGATCTCCGCGCAGGTAAATCACGGCGGGGCTCTGCCGCTGGTAAAATACAACCATAACCCAGGGCATGAAGACAAACCTGAAGACGTTTCTTACCGTGGGGCAACTGGACATCCTTCTTACCGTGCCGATGATGCGTTATGGCTGTTCCCGACAGTATGGAAATACATTGCAGAAACTGGCAATACTGCCCTGTTAGACGAAGATATCCCTTATGCCGATACAGGTAAGGATTCATTGGATAATCACCTAAAAAAAGCCATCGGGTTTTCGCTGGATCATCTGGGTATACACGGTCTGCCTGCCGGGCTTCATGCCGACTGGAACGACTGCCTCAGGCTGGGCGCGAACGGCGTATCAGTATTCGTAGCGATGCAGTTGTATTACGCATTTGAGATAATGATCCGCTTTGCAAGGCATAAGGGCGACGGTGAAACAGAAAAACGTATGAACGAATTAAAAACCAAATTCGCCGCCATATTAGAAGAACGCTGCTGGGACAGCGACCGTTTTGTACGCGGAATAACTGAACGCGGAGAAGTGGTTGGCAAGCCTGGCGATCAGGAAGCCAGCCTCTGGCTGAACCCGCAAAGCTGGTCTGTTATTTCTGGTCTAGCTGGGGTAGATCGTGGGAAGGCCGTACTAGATTTGGTACACGAGAAGCTTAACACCAAATATGGTGCCTGCATAATGGCCCCTGCTTATCGTCAGTACGCCTTTGACGGGGCGCTGGCGCTATTGTTCAATCCGGGCACAAAAGAAAACGGCGCTATCTTTTTGCAAACTCAGGGCTGGCTGATTTTGGCGGAAGCCCTGCTTGGCCGCGGTGCCCGTGCGTTTGAGTATTATCTGGAAAGCTGCCCAGCCGCGCAGAACAGCATTGCCCAAACGCGCCTTATGGAACCGTATGTGTATTCACAATTCACCGAAGGCGTGGAGAGTCCTTTTGAAGGGCGCAGCCATGTCCATTGGCTCACCGGCACAGCCAGCACCGTCATGGTCGGCTGTGTGGAAGGCATACTAGGTTTAAGGCCGGACATTAACGGCCTACGCCTGTCTCCCGCAATTCCTCAGTCTTGGAAAAGTTTTACCATGGAGAAACTATTCCGTGGCAGCAAGCTGCGCATAAAGGTACTAAACAGCGAAGGCCGCGAAAGCGGCTGCCGCAGCTTAACCGTAAACGGAACAAAGGTTGACGGTAATTACATCCCCGCGTCAATTCTACAGAAGGAAAACGAGATTGTCATGGAAATGTAAGGCGAACTTAGTAGAACAGGGTAAAAGCGTTTAACTGTGTCAGAATAAACCCGCCGGACGGGGAGCGTGCATAAAAAACCCTGTAGAACCTGGCTACGGAGCCAAGGTCTCCTACGCCAGGGAATTCCAGTATGTTTTTTCTGTCCCGCATCCCCGCTCCGGCGGCTCTCTGCTGATACATGACAAAAGCATTTACTCTGCTTATATATAAATAAGTAAATGCTTTTGCCCTGGTGCTTGTACAAATTTTTCAAACATGGTATAAATAGTATCTGCCTATATGTTAGACACATTATGAAGGAGTTCTGTAAAGCGGACGTCATATAACGGTATTATCCAAGCTTCCCAAGCTTGTGACGCGGGTTCGACTCCCGTCGTCCGCTGAAGGTTGTTCATTGCGAAATAGTTTTACAGTGAATACTTAATTTGCATTGAGCCGCCAAATGCGGGAGTCGAAACCTTGCCGCGGCCCCGGAGGGTCAAGTGAATACGCAGACCCGAAGGGGCAAACCGCCAAGGACGGCGGTTTAGCGGCAAGGATGGCCTGGAGGGAGCAAACAGGATGTTTGCGACCGGAAGGGACTCCCGTCGTCCGCTGAGAATTTATTTATTGCAAAATAGTTTTTTTGAAGAAAATCCCGTATACTATTCCTTAGTAAAGGAGAATCCGGTGTCTGTACAAGGTCTGATGCAGGGGCTCAATAAGGAACAGGAGAAAGCGGTTACTCTCGAATCTAACGCGGTGGTTGCTGCTGGCGCGGGATCGGGAAAGACAAAGGTGCTGGCCAGCCGTTATGTCTGGCTCATTCTTCAAAAAAAATTAAAACCAGAAGAAATCCTGACCCTCACCTTTACCAACAAAGCGGTTAGCGAAATGTACAGCCGCATCTACCAGTACCTTCTGGAGAATAATGCTGACGATGCGATAAAGGATTTTCATAAGGCGCGGATCAGTACACTGGATTCATTTTCCGCAAGCATTGCCAGGACAGCAGCTCCCCGGTACGGCATAAGCCCGGATTTCAAAAGTGATGATGCGGCACTTCGGGATCTGGCCCGGGAAGCTGCCCTGCAATTTGTTTTGGACAACCGAGAAGCTACGGCTGTCCAGCAGCTTCTACCGGATCATAAAATAAGAAGACTAGCGGAAGAAATTTTTACCCAAATAATGATAAGGCACAGCCCCATCTCAAGCCCGCTTGATCTTGATAAATATCTACTTATTCAAAAAGAAGAAATAATCAGGGCCTGGAAAGAAAAAACCAAGGCAGTTACTACGATAACAACAAGTATGAGTGATGAACTGCGTCACTTAACGGCAATAAATAAAAGCATTAATTTTACAAAAGCCTTGGAAAAAATTCTGCTGAATAACCCAATCCCGGTGCTACCGGAAATTGATTCTCTTATGGAAATAAAAAACTCATTTGATAAGAATTGGGACGAAGCTTCGCCTCTTTTTGATACTAGGCAAAAAATTAAAACATTTTTTGAATATTATTCCGCGATAATTGCGATAAGTACGCCGGGGAATTACGGTGCTGATTACGCTCCGTTAGTTGAAAATTTCAAAGTCCTTAAGGGCAAAAACGAGAATGGCCTTTTTTATGAATTAGAATCCATTGCCAATTATATACTCAACTTTAGTTTATGTTCTGGCCTCTTTGAATTGATAAACAAGTTCCAGTATGAGATTAACGCAAAAAAAAGGGAGACGGGTTTCTTAAGTTTTAATGATATAGCCCGCCTTGCCGTTGATGCCTTAAAAGATCATCCTGACATACGCAAAGTTTATAAAGACTCGCTCAAAATGATCACGATTGACGAGTTTCAGGATAACAATGCCCTGCAAAGAGACTTGGTTTACCTTCTGGCGGAAAATATGCAACGTATGGGAAAAGGGATTCCGGCCCAAACAGAACTGGAAACAAACCGCATGTTTTTTGTGGGCGATGAAAAACAGTCCATATACCGTTTCCGTGGGGCTGATGTTGCTGTTTTCAGAAGTTTGGGCGATGGTTTTTCCCACAGGCAGGAAAATGAAAACATGGAACTAGAGTTCCTTGGACTGACTTACAATTACCGTTCCCGTCCCAGCCTTATTTCCCTTTTTAACCGCATTTTTGGCGGTTATCAGAATGAACAACGAATTTTTGTTCCGGGCGTGTTCCTTTCATCATCTTCACATAACGCTGATACTACGAAAAATATTCCAGATTTTGAGGCCCAGTACAGCGACATGCTTCCGCCAGATAATGAGTCAAGCAATAATTCTATTGAATCAGTATCCTCAAAAGAAAAGCCGCTTGCGCATTTCTGTTTCTTAAAAAGCGATGATCTAGACCCTGAAGACAAGGGCGGGATTAAATCGCATGACCTTGAAGCTGTTTTTATTGCAAAAAAAATCCGGGAAATGGTGGATAAAAAAGAAAAAATCCCCATCAGAACTAATGACGGAATAGAGGTACGCGCCTGCAACTGGAGCGATTTCGCGGTTCTCCAGCGAGCCTATACGCATCAAAATACCCTGGAAAAATATTTCCGGGAATTCGGCGTTCCCTATAATACGGATAGGCCTTCCGGGCTATTCAATGATGCGCCCATTCTTGATATGCGAGCCTATTTACGGCTTTTAGTATATCCTGAAGATCGCATTGCTTATGCGGCCCTCATCCGTTCTCCTTTTATGCGTTTGAGCGATCTCACCCTTGCCGCTTGTTTACTTAGCATGAATACATCTGGTAAAAATCCCGAACCGTTTACGGAAGAAAACGAGCCCCTCATCCCAGAAAACGACCTTTCCCTTTACCGCCGGGCAAGAGAACGGTATACTTGTCTGCGCGAAGCAAGCACGAGTTTATCCATAACAGAGCTTGTTACAAAACTCTGGTTTGACGAGGGTTACCGTTACGAGACACTCTGGAATGAATCTGCCCAGGTCTACGAAAGCCTTTTTGA
>JAIRUO010000063.1 GCA_031254385.1 Treponema sp.
TTCATCAACCAGTACCTCCGCCATCCCCCGGTGACGGGCCAGGACAGGCTGGCAATGGGCATCCCCAACGCGGACCTTGTCCGCACCAAGAAGGGCCCGCCTGAGGAAGAAGTGGAATATATGCTCAGGCAGAAGGGCCGCCGGAAGGTAAGCGTGCACTTTAAGGTTCTGGGCGCCCAGAGCAGGGCGAAGCCCGCGGGCTATCACGGCGCTATTATTGCCTATAACGTGCTAGACAATCCGCCGCTAAGGTACGAGGAACTAACCCGGCGCATCACCGCAACCCGCACGCCCTGTACCCTGGAGTTTGACCTAACCGAACGGGGTAAGACAATGTATGCGGCCATGCACTGGCAAAACGGAAAGGGTAATGACGGCGCATGGAGCGAGATACAGTCCGAGATAATTCCGTAAATAGGGGCTGGGGACTGGGGAACAGAGAGCAGGGAAAAGAGAGCAGAGAACAGCGAAATTGGTAGGCAAGCATAGCGTGTTGCAGATTCGCCTAGACTGCTAACGAAAACTCTGCTCACTGCTCATTCCTCACTCTTCATTCCTCACTGCTCACTTCTCCCCCTTCCCTACTCCCATACCACCGAGGCATAGCCTACAAACGAATCCGGCTCTTCTTCTCCCGTAATATCAGCGCTGGTTCCGTATTCCAGGAGTTTGCTTTTGCCGCCAGAGTGCTGAGCAAAACCAAGTGCCCCTAAAACCGCGCCAACAGAACAGGATGAACGGTCTTTGTCCGCCCGCAGAAGAACTTCGTCAGACGCGCCTTCAAGAACCGCGCTGATAAAGGCCGCATCGTTGGTATTCTTAACCCAGGCAAGGGCGGCGGCTCCACTTCCTTTTGGAGAAAAACCGTAATTGCTGCCGTAATGGGTTAAATCTGTGGAGCCCAGTACAGCTATTGAACGGCCAAGGGTTTTGGCAGTTTCAGCAATGACAACACCTGCGTCAAAAGAAGAAAGTTCCCCGGGAAAACGCAGCCAGAGCAGCTTTGAGTCTGGGAAAAAGTAATGAACCATGGGGAGTAGGACTTCTACGGTATTATCCTGATACTTGTCCGGGCTGTTATCCAGCTTCGCCTTTAATAAATCGCGCAACTCGCAATCTATGGCCATAACGCCTAAAGGAGTCCTGACCCCTTCTTCTTCCGCAAAGAGAACCGGCGCGCCAGAAGGAAGGTGCCCGCCAATAACTACAACCGTAGCGGCATTTTTAAGGCTGGATACGGAGCGGGCCGCGATTTTTCCCGAATAATACCAGCCAGCATGGGGGGCAATGGCAGCGCAGGCGGTTTTTGGGGCGGTATTTTGGCTGGAAACCAGAAAATCTTGTATTTCGCCTTTACTGCGGGGATACCAGCCGCGGGGCAATATTGGTTCTCTTACAATCATAATTAATCCCTAAAGCCTTCTAGGACGATAATAATAAAAGGAGCTTCTTCAAATTAACAGAGTTTTAAGAAAAGCTCAAGAATTCTTTTTAAGGATAGACCATGAGTAATGCGAGAAAAAGAACTCTTTCTTTTGCGGCAGCCCTTATTTGCATAATTCTGTACCTAGCCGCTCTGTCTTATGGAGCATGGCGAATTTATGTAAATTATAGCAGCCGCATGGCTCTTGCTGAATACGAATTTGATGAAATCGCGGATCTCGCCTCAAGCGCGGCTGTTGTTAATGGTTTTATGACCAGAGATTACCAAGACGTAATCAAAGATACCATAAGGGACTCTGTAACGCTTCTAGGCGTAATAATTTCTGGTTCCAACGGAGAATTTGGCTTTGAAAGACCAAACGGCAACTTAATTGAATTAGTTGGAAACAACCCCCGTTTTAAGACAGGTTTTGGCATAGCAAAGGATCCCTTGTTCAAGAGTATCTGGGTTGAAGGGCAGAGAAATACAACGGTAAGGGCTATTTACAGTTATATCGATTACAACGTGTTTATGCAGGTGCTTAAAGATACCCTTTTTATAATTCTGCTGATTGTCGCTTTTGCGATCCTTGTACTGATCCTGGAAATAAACCTTAGAGCCAGGGATCAAAGCGAGACTGCGCCGGCCCCCATAAAAAGACAGGCAAGGCCGGAAGCATCGCCTTATGTCCAGGATACGGATACTGACTATCTTGAAGAAGACGAAGCTCCCAAAGGGCTTTATTCGCCACGGGGCATAGGCTGGGAATCTTATACCGCCGAAAGGCTGGATTCTGAATTGCACCGCTGCGCCGCATTGGAAGAAGATCTCGTTTTAATTGAAATGGAAAGCAGGGAAAACAGATTTGACAAAGAAACGTATAAAAAGCTGATCATAGAAGTGCTCAGGTTCTTTACGCAGAGGGATCTGATCTTTGAAAAAGGCGAGCAAGGTATTACCTTGATAATCCCGGCTCTTAATCTGGAACAAGGTTTCGCAAAATCCGAAGAATTCAGGAACAAGATCAACAACAGCCTCATTGATTCTTATAGATCATCGACTGAACTCTGCATTGGGCTTTCTTCCAGGGCCGGAAGGCTTGTTGAAGCCGAAAGGCTTATCTTCGAGGCATCCCAAGCCCTGGTAAAAGCGCTTAAAGACACGGATTCACCGATTGTTGCCTTCAAAAGCGACCCGGAGAAATACCGGGATTTTATCAGCAAAAGGAAGAATTAATTTTATCTGAATTTAACCACGGATTGCACGGATTATTGCTGTCCTATGGACAGCTTGGATTTTCACGGATTAGAGAGATAAAATATTCTTACCTTATCCGTGTAATCCGTAAAAATCCGTGCAATCCGTGGTTCATTTGAAAAAAGTTACATCTCTACAGAGGCGGTTCACTGTCCATTCGCTAAGGGAGTATGAATAGGCGGAACCGGAGACTGTGGCGATCCTGCTGTTATCTGCAATTGGCGAACCAATGTTTAGGATTCTGATTGCGCCAGTTCCTAATTCTAGGGTTATGCTTGCGTAGGTTTCTGTACTCTGAGAACTTGTAAAATTTTCAGCTTGAGCTTCGATAATGGAACGAACCCAGGATTCTCCGTTCGGAAAAGGCATATCCAGATTTTCAATTATCCAGCCATTGTTTCTTCTGACTATGGTTAGCTGGTTTTCACTAGGGAGTGGGGAGTTAGGGGTTGAGAGCATGGAGAGATGAACACGCTGTACCATGTCAGGGGTCAATTCAGGGAACAGCCTTAGGTCGTACCAGAATTGCGGTGTGCTGTTCGTGTATATGGTGAAAACATCTGGGCCAGAACGTATTTCCTTGTTTCCAGCTTTGCGCAAATAAACTTCTTTGCCTGATACGTCAATGGAACCGATTAAGAGATCGAGTAACGGGAGCCCTGCACCGCCACGTATTGTTATCCTTAACGCTCCATCCCCAAGGCCCAAAACCGCCGGATCAACAGATGACGATCTGACCGGATAGTTTCTTTTTCTAGTAAGGCTGTCAAGCAATTCTTCAACCCTGTACTGTTTGACCGGATAATACGATGAAGCAGCGCCCATTACCCAAATATTGTTTTTTCTTTCAAGAATAATATTTGCATTAATACCGTATATTTC
>JAIRUO010000215.1 GCA_031254385.1 Treponema sp.
TGAATAACCTTGTTGGTTTCCTCTTCAAGCAGCTGATTAACTTCAACCTGCTGATCCCTATATTCCTGGGCCAAAGAGTTCCGTGAACCTACGGCGCTCGGCTTTTCCGGATGGAATACATTAGGACTCTTGGGTAGATCAATAGCTCCCATTCTCTCTCTCCTTATACAAAAAATTTATTTTAACTTTTTTACTGTATCTAGTAATATCATAGCAATAGTTTCGATAAAAAGTAAAGTCCTTTTTACTAATTAAGATAAAAACTTGCCTAAAAACTGTTGTTTATGATAAAATAGTGTATATGAAAGCAAAAATAACTACAATGATATTCTTTTTGTTCTTGATAATTTCGGGGTTTTTGCAGGCGCAAGACCGTCGCACCGTGCCCCTGGATCTATATCTTATTATAGACGCTTCCGAGAAGTTCCGGGAAACAAGGGACGAAACCGCAGCTTGGATAAATGAGCAGATCATTGAACGCCTGCTGCAAGAAGGGGACCGACTGGTTATCTGGTCGGCTGGAGATACGGCAACGATCATCCATACGGAAACCATAGGCGCCAATAAGGATGAAGCCAGAAGCAAGATAGCGAACCTTGATACCAGCGGAAGAAGCGCGGATTTTAGCGGGGCCTTGCAGGATGCAACCACAAGGGCTGCGGCAGCCGGCACGAACCGAATAAGCATGACAATGCTGATAACCAGTTCTGCGGAAAACCTTGCCTCCAGCCTTGGAAGCGGTTCCGGCCTGTTCCGCTGGTCAAGGGTGGAGCAATTTTCCCGGTGGCAGGCTCTGGTTGTAGCCCCGGCTATTGGCGATAGGGTACGAAGGGCAGCGGCAGCTTATATGAGCGGCCGATAATCAAGATATGTCCGATGAGGTATTTAATTTCCTAAAGCGCAAGCCGTCCGTAATCCTGACCACCCATGAAGTGCCGGATGCGGATGGCTTGGGCGCTGAAATTGCCTTAGCTCAAGTCTGCCGGGAGTTGGGGAAAAACTGCCGCATAATCAATGCCGTCCCCATGGCGGAACGGTACTATTTTATGGATCCTCAAAGAGAAGTGGAAACCCTGGATAAAGACAGGGATAAAAAGGACTTTGAGCAATCAGTTTTGATCATCATAGACTGTCCGGATGAGTATCAGATAGGCGCAATAAAAGAATTTGTCACTTTGGCGCTGGACGTTTTAGTCATTGATCATCATGAAATAGCTCCCTTATCGCCATGGAAGGCCTATATTGACAGTTCCGCCTCCTCCACATGCGAATTAGTCGCGGAAATTGCAGAAGCTGCGGGAATCAAATTGAACCCAGTCTCTTCCGCAGCCCTTTTTGCGGGCATAAGCTATGACACAGGCTCTTTCGCTTTTCCAAAAACAACGATCCGCACCTTTAAGGCCGCGCTGAAATTAATAGAAGACGGGGTTAACCCATACAGCATTTATCATGAACTGAATGAGACTTC
This sequence comes from Treponema sp., assembly GCA_031254385.1. Next base: position 1,469 of record JAIRUO010000215.1, read on the forward strand.
GGCAGTGGGAGCCCTGCTGCTTAGGAAACAGGTTTTTTCAACCCTTGAAATTAAAAACAAAGGCCGTGTGGCAGTGCAAATACTCAGAAAAGAAGACCTTAAAACGACAAAAACCCGCATCGAAGACGCAGAAACCTTTATTAACATACCCCTGATGGCAAATGAAATTCTTATCTCTGTAATGATTAAAGAAAAGGCTGAAGGCGCCATACGCTGTTCGCTCAGATCAAAGGGAACAATAAATGTCTCTAAAATAGCTCAATCCTTTGGCGGAGGCGGCCATGTAACCGCATCGGGTTTTAGGAGTTCTCTTAGTATCGAAGAAACTTTATCCAGGCTTCTGGATAAAATCACCCTTGCTCTGGATGAATCATGACAGGAAAATTCGTTAAAGTAACGGTATTAGTGGTTTTTCTGGCAGCCGGCCTTGGCATAGCTGCGCTTCTGGTATTTCCTGTTTCACAGGCACCAGAAAATATTGTAACAAATCCCCAGAGCAGGATCATTATTCCTCAATCGCTAGACTTCTTTTTCGAAGACAATACTGTAGAGCAAATCGTTAGAATCGAAGAAATAACCCTAAAAGCCTCTTTGGGGGACGGGGAGATTCTGATAGTCCTGCTGAACGTAGACCTGAACGGCGATCTGGAAGATGAGCAGATTGTCGCGTACAGGAACCTATTGGAAAGCGATAGCCCCATATATCTGACTTATATAGAGCGTGATCTAACAACAGGGGAATACAAGCGGGTCTGGACTGCCCGGACTGCTGCAACCCGGCAGGATACTATTTCACTCTATACCCAGGATCTTATAGGCGACCGGGGCATCTGCATTATTTTTACCGGCATGAACAACCTGGGAGAACAGACGCTGACCGTATTCAGAAAAAACCCTTACAATGGAAGCCCCCTTTTTACAAAAGTCGCAGAATTAAAAACTGAAGGCTCAATAAAAATCAATGCAGTAGAACGAACCCAGGCCTATCAACTGGGAATGGCCAGAGGCCAGAGCTATACCATAAGTGCGGTTAGCAGAGATCCTGACTCGGACAACATAATGGATCAGCTAGAAGCTACCTATAATTTCAATACCCAGACTGAATATTACGAGCAGGGCAGAATAACCCGCATTCCAGGCGCACAGATTGAGCAGCAGAGGGTGCGGGAGCTTTTGGGAAGCCAGAGAGCCTTTGAAGAGTTTATTACCGGCCTATGGTACTATGTCAGCCCGCAGGGAACTCTTGATTTAAGGCAGTATATTTATTTTGACCCCAGAAACAAAGAAATAATCTTTTTTGGCGATGAAACCCAGCAGGCTTTTCTATGGCAGAATTCCTATTCCGTGCGTTACGGGCTTAGCATAAGAAGCCAGAATATTGCGATATCTACCATGCGGCGTTCCATAGACATTGAGCTTGAATCATTGGACAGCATACGGGTAAAAATCTTTGACGATATAAACCTAAAATTCGATGTGAGCGCCCCTTGGGATGGCTCGTACCGAAAAGCGAGCCATCCTCAAAACTACGCCACTCCCCTACCCTCTACAATCCCTTTTATAGACGCAGTTTACGACAGCCATCTAGGAAAGCTCTATTTTTATCCAAACGGCAATTTTGAACTCCATTCCGGGGGATCTGTAAAGCAGGGAAAATACGCCTTTTATTATCTAGACGATCAGGAACTCCTTGAACTGCGCAGTTACGAAAGCCGCAGCGCCGAAATCCAATTAGTTGCCGGAACCAGAGAAGTCTACGCCGTAGAATCCGTTGACAGCGAAGCTCCTGGACTTTCTCCAAGAAAAACAATCCTCCTTTCTAGGGTACTGTTAGGCGCTAGAGGCATACAGAAGCTTTATGAGGGGACTATTACGTTGAATTTGGGGGACTAGGGCATAAAAATGGCATCCATGCCATTTTTATGCCTCGACGAATGCTTCGCATTCGTCGGATGCGAAGCATCCGAAGCTAAAGCCGTGCAAACAGCGGCATCCATGCCGCCTAAAGCAACAGTGACACCTTTTTAAGTGAGCAGTGAGTAGTGAAAGACAGGCTCTGCTCTCTGCTCTGGCATTTTAGCCCAATACGGTGCTATAATGGCAGTGTCGGGCAGAAACGCACGGCAAATACAGTTAAATAAGGAGCAAATAATGGCTAATACCAAACCAGCGGCTAAAAAGAAGGCAACCAAAGCAAAAACAGCGGCTAAAGCCGACGCAAAGAAACCGCCAATCGCACACAAGAGGCCGGAGCCAAAGACCGCTTCAAAGAAAGCGAATGCAAAGCCAGCACCAAAAACGACAAAAGCGGCGGCAAAAGCCACAGGCGGAAAAAAGGCTTCAACGAAGCCAGTAATCGCAACGGATACGCAAGGATGACTCCGTGGTTCATTTTCTGATTCAGCCCTAGAATGTAAACACATTCAAGCCCTGAGTAAATTTATCGTGTGCCTTTTATAGGTTTGCATTCTAGCTAGAATGCAGATCGACTCTAGGTAGGATGCAGATCAAGTCTAGTAGACTGCAAACCTGAACAAGGCAGAATGTACACCCGATCTATACCAGAATGTTAACCCGATCTAGACCAGGTAACGCAAGGGTAGCTGATATCGTTTTTTATAACCACGGATTACGCGGATTTATACGGATTTTCACGGATAAATATCTATTTTTCATTCTCTAAATCCGTGCTAATCCATGATAATCCGTGCAATCCGTGGTTACCTTCTTCTTCAGTCCCTTCCGCAGCGCGCACGCCGGCCTAAAGGCCGTCTACCGTTTCTGTATGCAGGGGAGTTTTCTGGCGCTGGAACGCGCCGCATCTATTTCGACAACGCCGCTTCACGCGGCGCAATTTTCTGTTCCCCTTATTCCACCTTAAACAGCGACACCTCTCTTACCAACATTTCTATCTGTTCGCGGTTCTGGACGCTTATGTCGTTGACATGGTTTACGGCGATATTTATCTGATCAGCGCCAGCGGCCATTTCGTTCATGCCGCCGGTTATCTCCTGCGTCATCCTTTCCAGGTTCTTGCTTTCGTGAATCACTTCTGTGCTGCCTTCAAGCATTTCTGTTGATCCGCTTTTTACCTTCTGGGTGATCTCGTTGACCTGGCTGACAGCATCGAGGATCTGCTTGCTCCCCTGGCCCTGCTCTTCCATCGCATTGCGTATGTTCTCTTCCTGAGCAACGACGGTATTGACGGCATCGTCTATCGATTCGAATTTTTTCAATACGTTCTCTGTGGAAGTGGTGATCTTGTCGATGGATGTCTTGATATTTTTCAATACCAAACCTATTGTCTTGGACTGCTCGCCAGAGCTTTCGGCCAGCTTGCGGATCTCGTCTGCAACTACGGCAAAGCCCTTGCCCGCTTCGCCCGCATGGGCAGCCTCGATGGCGGCGTTCATTGAAAGAAGGTTGGTCTGGCTGGCGATGTTTGCCATCACCGTGTTGATCTCCAGAAGACCTGCGGATTGACGGGCTATCTCCTGTATATCGCCTGCAACGTCCTCAATGCCCCTGCGGCCCACTCCGGAGGCTTCCATCAGTTCTTTCACGTTGTTAGCGTTCTTGATCAGCGTGCTTGTTACCGACTGTATATTTGCCAGCATCTCCTGAACTGCGGCAGAGGACTGGGTCACGCTGGCAGCCTGACTCTCCACATGGCCGTTGAGTTTGTTGATGTTGACGGTTATCTGCTCCATGGTGGCGTTGGTTTCTGTAACGCTTGCAGACTGGCTGAGTACCCTGCCTTTGATGCTTTGGATGTTAGCAGTAATTTCATTGATTGCGGTTGCCGTCTCAGTCATATTGGTAGAAAGCTCGCCGCCAATGTCGAACAGGGTTACGGTCTGCTTTTTGATGGTGACGATCAACTTTTTAATCTTTTCCAGGGTAAGGTTGAAGTAACGGGCCAGATCGCCGACCTCGTCTTTGGAATTGACAACGATGCTCCGGGTCAGGTCTCCTTCACCCTCGGAAATGTCTTTAAGGGTATCCGCAACTTTGACAATAGGCTTGATAGCATAGCCTAGAAAAATAAATACAAAAACAGCCGCCACTAAAATAGCTATCGAAGCCAGGAATATGGTAAACCAGGTCATTTCCCGTACTTCTTTAAGGATGTGATCATCGGTAGTTCCGATCATTATCGTCCAGGTTGTGTCAGAATTTCCTATCTGGATGGGAACCATTACAAGTTCAATATTTACATTAAGAGTAGGATCATACTTAGAAGCCTGAAACTTCTTCCCTTCTTTTACCGCCCTAAGCGCATCTTGTACCTCATCGCCATATTCCTTATCAACATCGGGCAGCATCCTGCCTATACGCTCAGGAATGAAATGCGCGAAAATAAACCCGTTACCCGAATAGATTACCATTATGGCAATCTCGTCATGGGTGCGTAGCGTTTCCTGCAATGTAGGCTGCATCCCCGATATATCCAAAAGGCAGCCGACCCCTCCAACCACTTCGTTGGAATTGGGATTAATAATCGGAACCATCATTCTTATAACGTAGGTGTCCCTCCCTTCTATCTTGCGGGCTATTGGATGTTCCACCCTGTCCTTTCTTGAATTGGGGCTATTAAAATAAGCCATTGATTCAACTATGTCTGTGGTAGCCCGTGCTTCTAACACGCCGTTTTCCCTTGTGTATAACATCGCATACTGTCCGGTGGGACTTGACCCAGGCCGACCTATATATCTTGCGTCCATGCCGTCAACGGCGTTAGGTTTCCAAACAGTATATACGGCGGTCATAGCCATCTCTGATTCGAAAACACCCAACAGCATACTGTCAAAGCGGTCGCGCCTTGTTTCCACTGGCACATCTTCATAGTCTTCCATTATATTTGACAGCGTGTGAAGCACCCGTATAAAGCCGTCTTCCCGGCCCTTCCAGTACTCAGCCCTGTGCCCGGCAAGAATTTCTATACCCCTAAGGCTTAAGTTCATACTTATGCTGGAAGCCTGTCGCAAAAGCAGCACGGCAATTCCCGTTGCTACAACCGCCACGATAGCGATCACCAAAATACTAAACTTGAATTTTAACTTCATTTTTAACTCCTTGTTTTTTCTGCGAAAGTACATCCGCTAAATGTTTACTTTTATAAACTGAATATAAACGTTATATGAATAAGAAGCATTTCTGAGTATGTTATGTTTTTTGATAATCAGTGGTTTATTAAGAAAATCGGAGGCTATACAGCCAACTAGACAAAAACTACTGTTGGTGGTATTACAAGCTGAGGTACAAAATGCAGGTAAAAGAACAGGATCGTATAGTACTCCGCGAACTGGCTCAAAAGGTTGCGGAAATAGCCCAGCTCCCTGTGCAGGGGGAAAAAAAACAGCTTTGGCGGGGCCTTAACGGGTTAAAAGACGAAAGGCCAATGGTATGTATCGATCAGGTCTGCTGGAATGAGATGAACGTGGATGACAAGCTCACCCTGCGCTGCGAAGACCCTGAGTGCCAAAAATACGAGGGTAGATTCCGCCGTATTCTGTACCAATGGGAACACTTCCCCGTTGACATGGTGGTGGAGCCGTTTATCAAAGTTCAGAAGGCAGTTACAAATCCAGGGTTCGGCGTCAGGCGGAAGGAAGAAACCTTGAAGACCCCCGGTAAAGAAGGGGTAAGTAGCCACAAATTCGAAAACCAGTTCAATTCAATAGAGGATCTTGAGAAGATAAAAGTTCCGCAAATTTCGCATGACAAAGAGGAAACAGCGCGGCGCATGGAAAAGGCGGCCTGGCTATTTGAAGGGATCATGCCTCTGCGCGAAGAAGGAGTTGACCCTTATGTTGGGATTTGGGACACCATTGCCGAATGGATGAGCGTGGAAGGCGCCCTTTACGGCCTTATCGACGAGCCTGATATGATGCACGGCATGGCAAAAAAAATAGTAGACGGGCATTTATCAATGCTGGACCAGCTTGAAGAACAGGGACTGCTCTGCCACAGCCAGGCCCTGATTCACTGCACCGGCGCGTTTACTGACGAGCTGCCCGCCTTGTTCTTCAACCCGCAAAAGCCCAGAACCAAAGATATTTGGATGTTCGGCCTTGCCCAGATGTTCGCCACTGTTTCTCCTGCAATGTTCGAGGAATATGAAATCGACTACATGAAGCCCATCTTCGAGCGCTTTGGCCTGGTTTACTACGGCTGCTGCGATCCGCTGGACGGCAAGATGAATGAAGTCAAAAAAATCAAAGGACTGCGCAAGGTATCGATGAGTCCCTGGGCCAAACGGGAGCGCGGCGCAGAAGAGATTGGAAAGGACTATGTATACTCTTGCAAGCCAAACCCCGCTTTTTTGGCAAGCACAAAATTTGACGAAGAGCTTGTGCGAAAAGACCTTACTGAAATAAAAGAACTCTGCCGTAAAAACGGCTGCCCCCTGGAGTTTATACTGAAAGACCTTAGCACGCTAAACAATGAACCGCAGCGGCTTTGGAGATGGGCGGAGATCGCAATGGAAGTCGCAAAGAGCTAAGGCTTAAACTTCCGAACAAGTCCATTATTTTTTCCTGTATGCTGGAATCTTAAATGAGAAATGATGAGAGCGGCTGCGGACATAAAATTATTTTGCAGATTTTCTCAGGCGGCTTTCTAAGCGAGGCTGTTTCTTTTGAAGCAGTACAACAAAAGCTTGAATATGTTCTGCCCCGCCTTCCGGTTCAGAAAGTTATCATGGGCTGGTCAAGAGATAATTCAAAAAAGCTCTATACGCAAACCGCATCCTTCCTCTCAAAGCGCAATATAGAATTCTATTTATGGTTTCCTGTGTTTTCGGAAACCGGATCTCTTTTGACGCTAAGTCCTTTGATTGATATAGAAGGCCACGAAATCAACAACCCCGCTAATGACGAAGAAGAAAATTTCTCTTTTTGCTGTCCCAATAATCCTCAAAACCACGAAAAAATACTTGGACTCTTTGAAAAGGAATTTGCTTCTCTCCCCTTTGACGGCGTATTCCTGGATAAGATACGTTACCCTTCCTTTGCTTTAAGCGGATTTTCAGCAGATAAAAGCTGTAAAAACGTATTTTCGTGTTTTTGCCCTCATTGCCTTAAAAAATACGAGGAAGAAGGTATAAGTATTGATGATCTTAAAAAGGCTCTTTCCCGGCCCACACTGTCGCCATTGGGCATGAATGCTTATAGCGGCAGCGGTTCTTATGCTTTTGAAGACCCGACAATTTCGCAATTTTTTAAGTTGAAAGCCTCATTCATTTATAAAAGTCTATCGAAAATATGTAAATATTTCAGAGAAAAAAAGTACCGGATTGGCTTCGATGTTTTTGCCCCGTTCTTGTCAGCCTTTGTGGGTCAGGACTTAATTGCCTTGTCTTCACTCTGTGATTTTATGAAACCCATGATGTACCGTATTACCCAAGCCCCCGCTGGAATTCCCTTTGAAACCGAAGCCTTACTCCGTGAAACCAACAGCCTTGATATTAAAAAACGGCGGAACTTTGACAGATTAGTCGGAGTTAATTCTGATTTATTTCCTTTTGATCTAAGCTTTGTGACACGGGAAATAAAAGATTTGGTCGCACAGGTTTCCTGTGATATTTACCCGGGAATAGAAATCAACAGAAGAGAAAATATCGCCGAAGTGTACCCTGAATATATAGAAGAAACCATAAAGGCTTATAGAGCTTCTGGTATAGATGGCCTTGCCCTTTCCTGGAATCTTCTGGACGCGCCAAAGGAGAATATAGATAAGCTAATTAGTACATATAAAACCTGTTGAATTTTTCATGAAATACAGTACATAATAACATATTCCAAATCTTTGTGCCTTGGCCCCTTTGTGCCTTTGTGTGAAAAAATGAGGATCAAGTCATAAATCGGAGGTACTATGCATCAGGTTCTGGAAGATTTACGGAAAATAGGCATAATTCCTGTTATAAAGATTGATGATGTAGAAAAGGCTGTACCACTTGCAAAAGCGCTTATCGCCGGGGGCATTCCCTGCGCGGAAATAACTTTCCGTACCGCTCAAGGAGAGGAAGCGATTCGCCGCATTAAGCAGAAGGTGCCGGAAATCCTCTTGGGCGCGGGAACCGTGCTTACGGAGGAGCAGGTTGATAAAGCCGTAAAAGCCGGGGCCGCGTTTATTGTCAGTCCAGGTTTTAATCCAAAAATACTTGCTCACTGCATAGAAAAAGGCATCCCTATTACTCCCGGCTGTTCCAGCCCTACTGATATTGAGCAGGCCCTTTCCCTGGGCCTTGAAGCGGTAAAGTTTTTTCCGGCGGAACAGGCCGGCGGCCTGCAATTTATCAAGGCTGTGGCAGCCCCTTACTCGTCAATGATGTTCATACCAACTGGCGGCATTAGCAGCCAGAATATCGCTAAATACACGGCTTACGAAAAGATCCTGGCCTGCGGCGGTTCGTGGATGGTGAATCCTGAGCTCATCAATGCTGGAGACTTTGAGCGCATAACGGCACTGTGCAAGGAAGCTGTTTTAAGTATGCTAAATCTATCGGTGGTACATATAGGCATAAACGCCAGCGCAGAAGATGAGGCGCTTAAGGCGGCAAAAACTTTTGAAACCATTTTTGGCTTTGCTGTAAAGTCAGGTAACAGTTCTATTTTTGCAAGCGATGGAATAGAAATAATGAAGACACCGGGCTTAGGCAAAAACGGCCATATAGCCGTGGGGACAACCAGCGTGTATAAGGCCGCGGCCTATCTTGATAGGCAGGGGATAGCATTAAATAAAGACTCCCTCAAAACCGATGCGAAAGGCGAATGGTCTGCGGTGTACTTAAAAGAAGAAATACTGGGCTTTGCCATCCATCTAGTTCAAAAAAAATAGCGGAGGATATTATGGGAAAAGTAATTACCTTTGGTGAAATCATGCTGCGCCTTGCGCCTGAAGGCTACAGCCGCTTTGTCCAAGCTGTCTCCTTTGGAGCAAGCTACGGCGGCGGCGAGGCCAATGTGGCAATCGCGCTTGCCAACTTTGGCATGGATGCGGCCTTTGTTACCAAACTGCCAAAACACGAAATAGGCCAGGCCGCGATCAACGCCCTGCGCCAGTTCGGAGTGGACACATCAAAAATAGCCAGGGGCGGCGATAGGGTTGGGATTTACTATCTTGAGAAAGGCGCTTCTCAGCGTGCGTCAAAGGTAATTTATGACCGCGCAGGTTCTTCGATTGCGAAAGCTGCTCCTTCTGATTTTGACTGGGACGCTATCTTTGAAGACGCTTCCTGGTTTCATTTTACAGGCATCACCCCTGCATTAGGCGACAATGTAGCCGGGATTACCATGGACGCGCTAAAGGCGGCCAGGGCCAAGGGCCTGACCGTTTCCTGCGATCTCAATTACCGCAAAAACCTTTGGTCAAGAGAAAAAGCCAGTGAAGTTATGGGGAAACTGGTTCCGTTAGTCGATGTCTGCATTGCCAATGAGGAAGACGCTTCTGATGTTTTTGGCGTAAAGGCGAAAGACACGGATATAAGCTCTGGCGCTTTAAGCCATGACGGGTATAAGGAAGTTGCCAAGACCCTCTCCGACCGCTTTGGCTTCAAAAAGGTTGCCATTACCTTAAGGGAATCCATTTCGGCTAACGATAATAACTGGGCCGCCATGCTCTATGATGGCAAGGATCATTATTTTTCAAAAAAATATGCGATACACATTGTTGACCGTGTTGGCGGCGGCGACAGTTTTGGTGCGGGCCTTATTTACAGCAGCCTCCAGGGCTGGAGTCCCCAGGAGAGCCTTGAGTTCGCCGTAGCCGCAAGCTGCCTAAAACATTCGATAGAAGGCGACTACAACCTAATCTCTGTGGATGAGGCAAAGAAACTAGCCAGAGGGGATGCGTCAGGCCGTGTACAGCGTTAGCGGGAGGCAGAGTGGCAGGAATTGCGGCCTTTAGCGCGAAGGTCAGGGGCAGAGTGCAGGGAGTTGGATTTAGGTATTCTGCGATACGAGAAGCCAATCGCCTGGGTCTAAACGGCTGGGTAAGAAACAGCTTTGACGGCAATGTTGAAGTCTGGGCAGAAGGGCCGCAGAACAAGCTGGACATCTACCTTAAATGGCTGCACAAGGGGCCTGAATATTCAAGGGTAGATTCTGTTAAGGCGGTAGACGAAACTCCGAAGGGGTATGCGGAGTTTATTGTGGAGTATTAGTTCAAAATCCGCATACGCCCCTTCGGGTCGTTTGCCGAAAGGAATTGATTAAACGCCGCCATACGGCGGCTAGGCGGCATCCTTGCGGATTTTGAACTTTAGACGAATGTTTCACATTCGTCATCTCAATTGTTTCAGCGGCATCCCTGCCGCGACACAGGGGCTGGAGAAGAAGGTCTTACCGCCCTTGTTGCTATAAACAGCGGATAATAGAGGCCGATGTCTTCGTTATCTGTATCTTCAAATAGGTCCGTAAGAATAAACCCGGCCTTTATTTGTCCGCCTATCTGTTCTTCCAATGTATGCGAAAACTGAATACTGCCGTCAGATTCAACAGCTTTTTTGTAAAGGGCCGGGTCCTTAAGCGGATTGTAGGGCAGCTTGTGTACTATCTTGAAAGGCTCATCTTCATCAGTCAGATAGCTGACACCGTTATCCATGCCGGCAAGTAGAACGCCGCCGGGCTTCAATACGCGAAAACATTCGTTCCAGAGATGGTAAACATCTTCTATATAACAATTTGCTACAGGATGAAAAATCAGGTCAAAGCTTTCATTGTCAAAGGGTAGGCGTTTTGTCATGTCGGCCTTGACAATGTTTATCGCGTAAGATTCCCGTTCTGATACAAGGCGCTCGCTTTCAAGCTGTTTGTCAGAATTGTCCAGAACCGTGCAGTCAGCGCCAAGGCCGGCAAAGATAGGCATCTGCTGTCCGCCGCCAGAAGCAAGCCCAAGCAGTTTCGTGTGGGCAAGGCTGTTGCCCTTGAGAAAAGGCGAAAACCATTCCTTTGGCACAGGCTTTAGCGGCGTAAGCACAACGCTCCATTGGCCGTTCTTCGCGTCAATGTATGCTTCGTGTGATATGGGAACGCCCCATACCCAGCCATCCTTTACCCATTCGTCAATTGCTTTGGCGTTGAGATCAGTATAATTCGCGTTCATTTATTACACGTTACGCCTAAACCAACCAATATTTTTCTCAGGCATGGAGCTTACCTCAGGCGGCGGGGTAAGCGCCTTAGTTATCGCATGATTAATTTTGCGTGGAATCCAGAGAAATGGTTTGAAGATCGGAATTTTTCTTCCAATAGCTTGGCAGACAAGATCCGTGTAAAGCGACCAGGTCTGGGTGGCAGCAATGAGGTCGCAACAAATGAGGTACTCGGAAATAGTGCCAAAGGGCATTGAGAGCGGCAGAAAACCCCTGGCGTATTCCACGGCCCATACGCCGTCGGTAAAATTCATTGCCCTGGCCTGCCCCGGCCCCACATAGACCCTGCTGCCGGGCGTGTAAATTTTCTTTTCGAATTCGCCTTCGCCGAAGTAATGCATCTCGCCGTCAATTACCGTGTCCCAGAACCCGGTAAAGTGCCGGCCCGAATGTCCCTCTGAGCCTATGGGCGTGCCCCATATCATGATGTACTCGGTAAGCGATGCATAGAACAGCTTCATTTGGATCATCGCGCCGCCCGCAATTGAATATATCCAGGGCTGGCTGAAATCCATCGTTCCAGGGTAACGCTTTTCCATTGCCTTGCCGAACACGTCGAACATCTCCGGTTTGGGATACCCAATACATTCCATGGCACATTCGTGAACCCCTGTGGGATCAAAGACTGGCATAAAATACTCCTTTTGCTTTATTTTTTCCCGTTTTGATCGAACGGGCCAAACATGGCTTCCATTGATTTTCCAAGTAAACTGGCAGAGAGAGATCGGGGCATAAGATTAAAAATTGTATGGCCAAACCGGTTGCCTATTCCTTCTGCGGTAGAAGGTTTTTTCCCCAGCATCTTTAACGCATTGCGCACGACTCCATCAGGCTGTCCCAGGGGAACAAATTTATTAGGCTTGGGCTTGTTCGCCTCCAGGCCAGGTGTTTTGGTTAGTCCCACAATTAAACCCAACGCATCTACTCCCAGAGGCTTCCACTCCACCCATAAAGTCTCGGCAAGCATCAGATTGTACGCTTTGGTAGCGCAATAGTTTGCGGTAAACTGTGTGCCGTGCAGCGCCGAACCGGATGAGAGGAAGATAATTCCACCCCGTCCTTTTGCCACCATTTTTTCGCCAAAATGCTTCGTAAGGACAAGGGCAGCACGGGTATTGGTATGGAGCTGTTTTAACAGGAAATCCGCGCTCAAATTCAGGAAGGGCCCAACCGTTGATAAACCTGCGTTGTTAACCAGCAAGCCTATATCAAGCGAATCGGTAACCTTTCTTATCGGGTCGAGCAGGTCCTCACGGGAAAGGTCTATTACAATAACTTTAGCGCTTATATTGTATTCGCGTTCCAGCGCCTGCGCCAACTCTTTAAGCTGGCTTTCCGTCCGTGCCGCAAGTACCAGGTTAAGCCCCTTTGCAGCAAGCTGCCTGGCAAACTCTGCCCCCAAGCCACGTGATGCCCCGGTTACCAAAGCCCATGGGCCATACTTTACCGCAAATGAATCTGCTTTATCTTTCGCCATATTTGTCCTCTATACCCCTATTTTATTATTTTATAGTATTATTAATTTTTTGTCACTTGTTTACATCTATTCTGTGCGACTCTCACGCAGCGTAAATGATGTATATGTTTCTGATTGACAAGATAAACCTTTAGATATAAACTTAGCCCTTGGGAAGGGTAGAGGTGTACCATGAAAAAACCAGCCGTTGCTTTGTTTATTCTTTTTGTAGGATGGTTTTTTGTCGGCTGTGATATGGACGGCACTTACAGCATAACAGCAGCCAACAATTCAAGCTGGGAAGTAATATTTAGCATTGCCAACGGTTTCGGTACAGTGGCCCTTGCCCCTGGCGCATCAAAAACAGTCAGCCTAAAGGCAGGATTAAACGTAGACAGCAGGCTTAAAAACTATTCCCCGATGAGAGAGGTATCGGTTAATTACAGGCAGGAGCTCGGCAGAATTGATTTTGATAACCGCCCTGCATATAAGGTGGCCATCCTGAACTATACAGGCAATGAGGGCACTTTAAGCGCTGGTCGGTGGATGGACGCTATTGCCTTTACGGCCTCTGCATCTGAACAGACAGACACAAGTTGGATTATCTATACATCAAGCCCGCATTTTTCTGCTGTAACTGCCGGCGGGTATCCGGCCCCTGTTTTAAATCAATTAGCCGGAGATGCCTTTAAAGTTTCTATAGGCAAGCCTTAGTATCTGCCAACAGAATAATTTTAATAAATTTTCACATAGAATATGTTATTAATAAACTGGTATTCCACTTTTACCGGGAATGTATCAGAAGGAACATGGAAATTTGGAGTCGTAGTATAAACCAACCCCTTATGATTATCATCATCGTTCCACCCAGGTGCAATATCTACCATATTTTCCATCCATCCGCCAGCGGTCAATGTTACAGCGCGGGATAATGAATTTTCAACTCTTACTTCGTATGGACTAATATCAGTTACGCTAATAATACTCCCCGAATTCAGACTTTGCGTTACTCTTTTTTCGGGCTGGAGGTTGTATACACTAAATACCCCATAATTTACTTTTCTCATCTCGTTAGGATTCAAAGCAATTATTGAAGAGTTTTCTTTTGTCCATTGAAAAAGGATAGTCCGGCTGCTGTTATTTATTACGGTTGTATTTTGACTAAAATTATCGCAAGCCAGCAGCAGGAAAACAATAGCTATCGCTAATAAGGTTTTTTTCATTGGTTTGCCCTCATAAAATTTGTTTGCTTAAGTTATATACAGCATAAGATAACTACAATTACCTGTCAAGGAGAAAAATATAGAAATGATGCAGCCAAACTCTTCACAGGACAAGCTCCCAGTACCCCACATCCAGCCATCTGCCTTTTTTGAATCCTACTTCGTGAAACTGTCCAATCTTCTTGTAGCCGAAGTGTTCGACTATCCCTATGCTTGCCTCATTAGGCAGGGTAATTCCCGAAATCAGGTTATGTAAAGGAGTCGTTTTGATTGCTTCAAGAAGGCTTCCCAAAAGTTCCTTGCCCCGGCCTTTTCCCTGGGTTCCGTGTTTCAGGTAAACAGAAGTCTCCGCCGAGTATTTATAAGCGGTTCGCTCCTTCCAGGTATTGACGTATGCGTAGCCTGTAACTTCCCCTTCATCTTCCCGGACCAGATAGGGGTAATTGGCGCTGATCGCCTGGATACGTGCACTCATTTCAGCCAGGGAAAGGGGAAGCTCCTCAAAAGTAATTACCGTGTTTTCAATATAGTAGTTGTATATACTCAGGATCGCCTCCGCGTCGCTTTCTTTGACTGGTCTGATCATTTGTTAAACTCCATAAGCGCAAGCTGTATTTTGACTATAGATTATTTGGATTTTTTCTGCTATACAGTTAAACATGGTACATCGAAGTGATTATATTTCCGATGCTGAATGGCAGCGTTTTATTGCTTTTTCTGAAAATCTTGAAACGCCTTGTATTGTACTCAACCTGCGCATTATAAGAGACAATTTCCTCAAATTGCGGGAATCTTTTCCCTATGCCCGTATTTATTATGCGGTCAAAGCAAATCCGCATAAGGCGGTAATTTCTCTGCTTGCCGAATTGGGTGCCTTCTTTGACATTGCCTCCTGTAATGAGCTGGATCTTGTCATGTCTCTTGGGGTTACACCGGACAGGATGCTGTACGGAAATACGATAAAAAAGGCAAAAGATATTGCGTACTTTTATGAAAAGGGCGTGCGTATGTTTGCTACCGACAGCGAGGAGGATCTTCGAAATATCGCGTCTTTTGCTCCTCATTCAAAAATCTATGTGCGGATAATTATGGAAGAATCCCCTACCGCAGACTGGCCTCTTTCCCGTAAATTCGGCTGCCACTCAGACATGGCGTATGATCTTCTAATACTCGCCCAATCACTGGGTATAGAGCCTTACGGCATTTCCTTTCATGTGGGAAGCCAGCAGAGGGATATAGGGCAGTGGGACGATGCGCTGGCTAAAACAAAATACCTTTTTTCTTCTCTTAAAGAAGAAAAAAATATTCATCTTAAAATGATTAATATGGGCGGCGGATTCCCTGCATCGTACATTCAGCCGACCAATGATTTGGACGAATACGCTTCAGAAATTCATAAATACTTAACTGATGATTACGGATCAGAATTACCGCTCATAGTGCTTGAACCCGGGCGTTCTCTTGTAGGCAATAGCGGCATTTTGGTAACTCAGGTTATTCTGGTTTCCAGAAAAAGTTATTCCGCGCTTAACCGCTGGGTATACCTTGACGCAGGCACCTTTAACGGACTAATAGAAACGCTCAATGAATCCATCAAATACCCCATTGTGAGCAGCAGGGCTGCTTCCGACGGTGAGGAGGAGGATGTGATTCTCGCGGGGCCAACCTGCGACAGTATGGATATTCTTTATCAGGATTATAAATAGCAGCTTCCTATTGATCTTAAAACCGGGGAGAAACTATATGTTCTTTCCACAGGTGCGTATACTGCAAGTTATGCATCCGTTGATTTCAACGGATTCTCGCCAATAAAGACTTATATAATGTCTTGACAATAATTTTTTCATTATGATATAAAAATTTTATGGCAGCTAAACACAGTCCGGGAGAACGGATAACAGAACTTTGCAATACTTACTCTGTTTCCAGAGAAACTTTGGCTGAACGAAGCGGAGTCTCCCTGGAACTAATTAAAAGCATTGAAGAAGGCGGGTTTATCCCCGACCTTGCACCACTGGTAAAGATTTCGCGCGCGCTGGGAGTGCGTCTTGGCACTCTTTTGGATGATCATGAGGAACTGGGCCCGGTTATTTCACGTTCCGGTTCCGAAAGAGAAGCTGCGCGCTTTATTACCGGCCTTTCTGCGGAAAAATCCAGCCATGATCACGAAGGTTTAAGTTTTAAGGCCATGGC
>JAIRUO010000221.1 GCA_031254385.1 Treponema sp.
AGGTTCGTGCATCCGCGAAAGGCCTGCAATGCAATGCTGGTAATCTTTGTCGGCAGTTCTGTCAGGGCCAGGTTCGCACAGTCTTGGAAGGCGTAGCTGCCGATGGAATTAAGCCCGGCGGGCAAAGAAGTCAGGGCTAGGGTTGCACATTTTTGGAAGGCGAAACTGCTAATGGTAGTAAGCCCGATCCCACTGAATGATTCAAGGGCGGCGAAGTATTTAAAGGCCGGGTTATTGTCAGCTCCGTCTGGTATAATTTTTGCCATATCGGGCAGGGCAATTTCTACAATCTTATCCTTGCCGGTTGCTACATTGTAATCGGGGTTGAATATGGTTGAGCCTCCGTTCTGTATGGTGCAGGCGGAAAGATCAAGGCCAACATACTTACCAGCAGTTTCCAGAGCACCCAGCAGAAGCCGCCAGTTGCTGTTCGCGTTTGTCATGGTTCCAAGGTCTAACTCCAAGTACAGCGGCACCGGATTGCCAGCGGTGTTTGCAGGCTGTTCCGCAAGGTAGGCTGCGATGTCGGCTACATCAGTAATGATGAAGCGTGGCTGAGAGATTTCCTGCGCATCCGGAGGGCTTCCCGGCCTATTTGTTTCTTCGTCTGCTTTAATTAGCCCTTCAATGACCGGGTTGGGGCAAGAGAATAATGTCAGAAATAGGGCAATCATTAAGAGTATGAATTTTAACTTTATATATTTTAATTTCATTATAAATATAGGAAAATAATACCATAATTCCGTGAAAAAATCTAGTTAAAAACGTACCCCTGCGGACAGTCCCGCCGTAACAAAGTATGGGTACCCCCCGCGTATGGCCGGTTCAATGAAGAAATACTTGCTCAGATGAAAACGCCAGCCCACACTAAGCCCCGCGGAAATCGTGGCTGCTTGGTTGGGATTGATAAAAATTGCCGGGCCGCCGGAAAACTGCAAAAATAGGCCGGGGTTCCCAGCCCCATTGCCGAAAAAATAGTGCCGCACTAGAACATTCAATTCCAATGCTCTGACCTCGCCCATGTCTCTCCAGTAAACGACTTTAATCCCAAACGCCATCCTGTCCCCATAACCCACAGCCAAGCCGCTTCCAAAAGATGGGTTTGAAACGCCGTAAAAGCCTGTTTCAAAGACGGGGCAAACCCACAGATCTTCGAATCCGGCTCGGTCTTGGGCAAAAAGCGGAATGATATTGAACATGCCCATACACATCAGAAGAAACATCACTTTTAACAGGGCAATTCGATTTGCCATAGTCATTTACTAATTATAGTAGATTTTTGAGGTTTAATGTAGAATACCAACTGTATGCAAGCACAATTAAACATACATTTTGAAATATTTGGGACGCTCATGCTCTTTGCCATGTTTTGGCTGCTCTTTTACAGATTGCATTATCAGGAATCAAAGCTTAAGCGTATCCTGCTCATCGTGTGTATGGCCTTATATCGCCCTTTATTTGCTATTCTGCCTGACCTTTTTAGAATACTGTTTCCGTTCGTGATAGTTACTATTCTCGCTTTTCTGGCAGTAGCGAAAAAAAGAAGCGTGTGGATCACGGCGGCTTATTTTTTATGCGCAATTGTCTTTATTGATGCCATTGCAGGCGCAATGGTTCTTGGCCTAAGTGGCATGACTTCCTTCGGAAGTCTGGCTTCAATTAATGATTTGTATATCTATGGCGGCCTTTCTATTTATATTACCTTATTCCTGGCGGCGGTCTTTTACTACTCGATAATGAGGACTGTGCCGCAGGAGGCCCTTGACCGCATCCCTTTACGCATCTGGCTCATACTCCTTCTCATTCAGCCTGTTGGGACTGCCGCTTTTTACGTCTCCATGGATTTCTTGTTGGCACAACTGGATTCCGGTGATAATAATTTCCTTTTTCTAGGTTCTTTTTTATTTATTTTGTTCGTACTCAGCCTTGTCATTTTTTACCTTTTCGTAAATTATGCTTCCAGCTACAGCGCCCGTCTGCTTGCCGGGGAACTCAATAAAGCCCCGCCCGTCTATTCGCCGCAAAGCGGCCTTTCCCCAGAATTTATCAAAAAATACAGCCTTACTGGCCGCGAGGCCGAAATAACGGTAGCCCTGCTCCGGGGCAAGTCCGATAAGGAAATAGCTATCTTATTTGCCATAGCAGTCAATACCGTACAGGTACATCTAAAAAATATTTACCGCAAAACAGGCGCTCCAGGCCGGTATGCACTTATGGCTTTAGCCGGATTGGGCAGATAACCACTCTTTTCTTTAGCTGGGGCTGTCCAAGAAGTAAGATTTTTACCACGAAGTGCACGGAAAACACGGAGTTTTGATAAGATTTCTGTCTCTTCCTCCGTGAAACTCTGTGTTACTCCGTGGTTTAATATTCTTTTTTGTACCCAATAACAGTAATCAGTTAGACATAACCTAAAACAGTTACATATAACCGTAAACAGTTATGAAAAATGAGCAAAATAACTGTAATCAGTTACATATTTCCTCTCAGAACTCTGGTATAAATTTATAATAATGAAGAGTATTTTACACCACATAAAAAATATCTTTTCTGGCAACAGTGCTAAGGAGCCTGATAAGCCCCTGCCAGCCTATTCGCCTCAAAGCGGCCTCCCCCCGGAATTTATCAAAAAATACAACCTTTCAAGCCGCGAGACCGAAATAACCGAGGCACTGCTCCTGGGCAAGTCCAATAAGGATATTGCCGCTTTATTGAACATTGCTCTCAATACCGTGCAAGTACATTTGAAGAATATTTACCGGAAAACAAACGCAAAGGGCCGGTATGCACTTATGGCTTTAGCCGGGGTGGTGGGGGGAGATAAATTAGGAGTTAGGAATGAGGAGTGAGGAATTAAAAACAGCTTTCGTATGAAAGTTCAAATATTGTAAAGGAGTTCATAATGAAAAACACAATCAAACTGTTCGGGATTATCGCTATTACAGCAGTAATCGGGATTCTAGCATCCTGCGCCTCAATGACGCTGGTCGCCATCGACACTATCGAAGGCCCCAGGCAGGTGCGCCAGGGCGATGACATTACCCCCAGGGACATCGTGGTTTACGGCCTCTACAAAAACGGAGACCGGAAGGTGATTAGTAACATCACCGCTTCAAACATCACTTTTGACAAGAACGCCGTAGGGCCGCAGACGGTGAGGGTCAGGTCAGGCAGCCAGGCGGGCAGCTTCCAGACAGAGGTGATGGCGCTGGTCTCTTTGACCATCACATCCCAGCTTACAAACACGTCCATAAGGCAAGGCCAGGAAATGAATTCATGGCCGGGCCTTGCGGTACAGGGCGAATGGGACCAGATGGGGACGCAGAACATACCCATCCCTTCTTTAGAGATTACAGGCTATAACGGAGACAGGGTAGGCAGCCAGGTTATCACGATTTCGTACCTGGGGAAGACGGCCAGCTTTAATGTGGACGTTAAGGCCCTAAGGTCCATTCAGATTACCCAGCCCCCGGCTAAAGTCGATTACTTCCAGGGCGAATCCCTTAACCTTGCCGGTTTGCAGGTAACGGGCCAGTGGGATGGCCTGCCGGATGAACTAATCCCGTTAACCCGGATAACCACGAGCGGCCTTCCGGCCAATGTCGGCCAGCAGCAGAGGGTAACGGTAACGGTGAGCGGGCAGACCGCCAACTTCTTTGTAAACGTTGCAGTGGGGCAGTTGGTGTGGA
>JAIRUO010000256.1 GCA_031254385.1 Treponema sp.
TTCAACTCCAACCCAAATTTTGATCTCTTCTTCTTTGGAGCAACTGTTAAGAAGGCAAAAACAAACAATTAATGCAAAAGCAATTGTGCAAAAAGACCCAAAAGTCCTTTTTTTCATAAACGACTCCTTACTTTAAGACTGCTCCAATTCCTCTGCTTCTGTCCTTAAATACCGCGAATACAATGTAGTATCCCACGTCGCCTTTAAGGAGTACCGGGTTGTCGTTATTGCTCCCCATTCCGTCTCTGGCCGCGTCACGGGCTTCGTCGCTGCGGTCCATTGGCACAAACATGACATCAGGATTAAGGTTTTTAAGCCCGCCCGATTCAGTGCTGGGCATCCACATATTAAATCCCCATCCGCTAGGATCTGAGGTATCCTTTTCCAGCCTGATAAGTTTTACGGCGAATCTTCCGTCAACGGAGATCCTTGGCCCTGAATAATCCACGGTCCAGCCAGCGGCTCCCGAAGCGTTGGGCGTATAGTCATAAATGTAAACATACTGGGCGTCTTTTAGAGCGCTGCTGATAGACTTTAGTCTTTCGTCAGATTTGGCAACATTGGTCATCATGAAGCGTTGTTCAAAATTTGAACCCCAATCCGCAAAAGCACCGGTTACCCGATAATTGTAATTCGGATCCGGTGTAGCTTTATCGCAACCAATAAATGCTGACGCGACAGCTAGAAGCACAAGTACCGAAAGAACGGTAATACAACTTTTTCTCATAATTTTTCTCCTTGAAATGATAGGTATGATTCGTTTATTTTGATATATTCTTTGTATAATGTCAAGTGATGTATATTGCGAACATAGGGTAACGCTGCCCTGGTGTTATTATGATAAAAAACAAAAAAAAATAATGTTCCGCCTGCTGTGCCCCTCTGATGTAAAAACTGCGGTTCTGCTTTGGGGCGATCCTTACGACTGGCAGGAAACAGGCAAAGGATATAAGGAATGGCGCTTTAGCGAATCCGAGCTGCGCCGCAGCTTTACCGGAGCAGATCGAGTTGCCTGGAATGTGGAAATAGAGCTTCCGCAGTTCAGACGGCTAAAGTACGGGTTCAGGCTGGAAAACGAAACAGGGGTGTTTTATTTTTCAGAAAACGGCGTTGAGCCTTATGCCGCGGACACTATCAACCGTACGCATAACCATTTCTTATACCCTTTTATCCATGACGTTGACGCACCAAATACACCTGAATGGGCAGAACAGACCGTATGGTATCAGATTTTTCCCGACAGGTTTTATAGGAAAGAAAACAGCGGCCCGGCGTCCGTTCAACTTGAAGACTGGCGTAACAACAGGCCGAATTACCGCAGCTTTTACGGCGGCAATTTGGCCGGAATACGGGAAAAACTGCCCTGGCTTTCCGACCTGGGCATCAGCGGCTTGTATTTGACCCCGATTTTTAGATCGCCTTCCAACCACAAGTACAATACAGAAGATTATTTTGCCGTTGACCCGCTCTTTGGAGATTTGAACGAATTAAAGGCCCTTGTCTCAGAGGCCCACGGCCTGAACATTCGCGTAATGCTTGACGCGGTATTTAACCATGCCGGGGAAACGCACCCTTTCTGGCAGGATGTACTCCATAATCAGGATAGGTCCCAGTATAAAGATTATTTCCATATACGCCGTTTTCCTATAAGGCCGCCTCAGGCCCTGCCTTTTTACAAGGACATGGATTTCCACGCATTTGCGTGGTTCCAGCGCATGCCCAAGTGGAACACGGAAAACCCAGGAACCCGAAAGTATCTTCTTGACGCGGCCGTTTACTGGATTAAGGAATGTGATATTGACGGCTGGCGGCTGGATGTGGCAAACGAGGTTTCCTTTGACTTTTGGAAAGAATTTTCCCGGTTGACCCACTCTCTAAAGACTGATTTTTATATTGTAGGCGAAATCTGGAATGACGCTTCTGCCTGGATAAACCCCGGCTTATTTGACGCTGCCATGAATTACCCTTTGGGGAGCGCCGTCTCAGACTGCTTTATAACGAAGAAAATTAGCCCCGAAGCTTTTACCCGTAAACTTTTTAGCGCACTGACCCGTTACAGCGAGCTCCACAACCGCGTATCTTTTAACCTTCTCGATTCCCATGACACCGACCGGGTCCTGACCCGCGCAAGAGGCGACAAACTTGCCTTGAAAAACGCCTTTACCATGCTGTTTTTGTTCCCCGGTTCTCCCAGCATTTATTACGGTACGGAAATCGGCATGGAAGGCGGGGGAGACCCGGATTGCCGCCGGCCCATGATCTGGGACGAAAATTTGCAGGACAGGGAGCTTTTTTCTTTCTTTCAGAACCTGATAAAGTTCAGAAAACAATACCTTCCGGTTATAAACGGTTCGAAATTGCATTATCAGGTGGAAAATGAAGTTCATCAATGGTGTCTTTATGGTGGCGCAGGGCAGCTTGTGGCTGTATATTCGGAAAAGGCCACCAAATTTGACGCTCCCGGCAACTGCGTATTCGGGCCGGAACCGGATTTGGCCCAGTATCAAAACGGAGAACTGCCGCCTTATACTTTGGCTGTTTATAATAAAAAAGCGTAGCTTCTAAAGTAATGACAGTTTATACCTCTTGATCTTATGACAAAAACCAAATATAATGCTTTATTACCAATGATTTTTTAAGGAGCATTTATGAAAACCCTTACTTGTGATGTATGCAAGCATACGATTGAACAGCCTGTAAT
>JAIRUO010000034.1 GCA_031254385.1 Treponema sp.
ATATTTTATAACAAAATTGAAAGGAGCAAAGTTCATAAAGAAAGACCTTGTATTAAAATTTGTTATCTCATACCATACACATACTCCAACTATCATAGTACAAAGTACTTTCATAAAAGTGCGTATTGCATTGCTGCTTTTGTCTTCGTTGATAGTATGTTTATAGTATACAGACACTTCCGCTGTCGGTTCTCCGCCACTTTCCATTGACTTATTTATTTTATTACAGTAAAATTCTATGTTAACCATTATTTGTGCAGATAAGTTTTCATTGCAACATGATGTTAATTTTTCAATCAAATACTCATGAGATAAGATATATGGACTGTCCTTGTCTTCGTCATGGGTTAATTCAATAATTTCTTGGCTCTTTAAGCTCTCTAGTATTGTTGTTACAGTTTCCTCAGGCGCAAATGTAATGTTTTGGAAATCACGTCTATTCAATAATCCGTTTGCACAACAAAGCGCATAGAGTGTTATCATCGCTAATTCCGGCGTTTCTAGTCTTGCCAACATTCTTTCTAGATGGTATTTAAAAATCAATTCCATTGTGTCTTTTTCTGTTTTGCCTTTTCCTGCTTTATCAGAAAGCACATTTATATATACTTCTCTCTCCTTTTCTATTTGAAAATATTTTTTTGCAGCATTTATTTCTATCATCGAGACATTCTTAGGATCGGCCAATTCATTGACAAAAAATTTATAACGCTCATTGCCCTCTTTTATTCCACAATCTCCTTTTATTCGGTCTAGCATACTATCTTTGTCATTAAGTTCGATTTCAGGAAAATAATTTTCATAATCTTCTGGTTTTTTCTCTAATTTTTTTAATACATTGATATACTCCTCGTTAGTACAAACAAAGACAACCGATATAGCTGTATTTCCCGAATTATCTGATAAAAACTTTGTGATACAACTAAAAGCATCTTTATATCTTGGCAGAATTAGTTTTTCAAATTGATCAAATATTATGAGCTGGCGTATATTACTTCGCTTATATCTATCTAAGATAGTTAATAAATCTGTTTTGTTGCCGCCAATAGGACGATAAACAATATCAGCATTCTTATCAGAAGTTGAAAAGATATTTACTTTACTATCTTTTTTACCTTTTTCCCATTTTTCATATTCGCTTAAATAAGTCCTAAGCAGCAGAGACTTTCCACTACCGCTTTTCCCAACAAAAAATACATGCTTGCGATTATCAAAGGCGCGTTCAAAGACCTCTTTTATTTTTTCCCAACTTTCATTTCTAGGCATAGTATTTCCATCGGACATACGAATTATAAAATTACCGTCATCTTTGCCTTCTTCTTCATTTTGTTCGAAACTTTTTATAGTTTTATCTATACGGGACTTAAAAGAAAAATAGAATCTCAAAATAACGGCAAGTATTAAAAAATTATATTTTCCAGTTGCCAACTCCCACACGATTAGAGCAACACTCTTTTCGGGAGAAAAAACATTTTTTATTGAAAAAAATGGAATTTGTTGGAGGAAAATAACTATACATAGCGTTATGAAAAAAAACGCTACTATGAGTGTACTTTTCTCCTGGAAATAATACTTCCTAAAAACTCTTCTTTTTTTTTCTTGTCTCATATTCATAGGAATAAAACCCCTCCTTACAACGGCAATTCCAGCGGCCATTCCTTATTAAACGGCGATGTTTTCCGATAGCCTGGCCCATACACCAGCGGGTACTGATCGGCATATTTAATAAATCCTTCTCCATAAGCGTCGCTGCGTCCCCGCGTATATATCTCCTGTCGCTTGGCGTAGGAAACCTCGTTCAGGAACAGCAGATACTGTATTTCCGTCCACTTCGCCATGCCTTCATAAACCAGTAATTCTTTATCTTTTCCGTAGTACGTACGGATTTTTAACCTATTCCAGTTTATATACTGCCAAATGTGCGTTAATTCATGAACAATATTCGCAACAGCGGCGATTTTGGGAGATCCGTTCTCGACATAGATCGTATACCCGTCCGTATCCTTTTTGGCAAAAGCCAGGATGCGCCCGGTGTAGCCCGGCGTTGGGACAAATACCTGTCCGCACAGCTTCGCAATCTTTTTGGCATCTGCCATGCGAACTTTAATAGGCACATTAATGCGAATACCAAAGAAAGTCTCCATATTGCGAAGCGCGTTCTCATAAAGCCGTGTAAATTGCTCTATCGTTTTGAGCGCGGAACCGGAACACTGCGTACAACGCTCCCGGCCGTCCGACAGTACGTCGTACTCGCCGCCAGACAACTCTACGGCGCAGAAATCGCAGAAATGCGCGTCAGGCTTGTTAAAGTCAAGTTCAGCCTCTATCTTCGCAGCAAGATCAGAGTTGATGCGAGCCTGTTCCAGGGCGTTCTTATCATAACAATGGAGTGACAGGAAACGCAGGGTGTCCCGTAGGTTCAGCATGGGATCTAGACTATCGTATCCGTAAAGCAAGTAATGTCCTTCGCTGTATTTTTTGGGCGGCACAGGCGGAGCTATGTCAACAGGAGGCGTATCTTTAACGGGTTCATTTTCTGGCGTGGCATTTATCCCGTCATTTACAGGGATGTCATCCGCCTCATCGCTTTCGGGCGTGTCATCCGCCTCGTTATTTTCTGGTGTATCATCTGTTCCTTCATTTTCAATATCGTTTTCACTATCAGTACTTGTATCAGTCGTCTCAGTAGCATCAGTTATAACAGGTACAAATCCTTTTAGCTCATACCAGGCCAAACAGTCTGCGATTATTTCGAACAGCCGGGTGAGGTTTCGCTCAACAGAAACAAGGAGCCCCAAATCTATCTCGCAGTCCTCTATAATATAAATCGCTTCTTCATCATCAAAACCATTAAGCTCTATAGGATTTAATAATCCTGTAATATTAGATGCGGTATCGGAGCGCTTTTTTATCGTGGCGCTAATGTAATGGCAGCTTTCCGGGTAGAGCGTTACAAAAATTTCATTAAGCAATACCGCTAAGGTAAAACGCACATCTTCGCTGACTTCCGGGAGTTTAAGGCACAGCACTGCTTTTTTTTCGTATACGCGGTCAGGTATGTTGTTCAAATCTACGCTATGGGCAGCCGCAAGATTATCCAGGGATGTAAGCTCGAAATAACCATGCGTCTTAACTATAATTTTTTCACAGAAGCCGCGGCTCAGCTCGACACCCCTGCTTGTACGGCGAGAACCCATTGCCGGATCAAGGGAAAATCCGGACAAAGAGTATTCCCTGCGCTGCCGATAACTCTTACGGTCGGCGATATGGTCGGCTGCACGCCGCAACACAACACCGCTCTCTGAAGTAATGGTCTGCACCTGGTAATATTTACCGGAATAAGTTAAAAGCTGCCCCGGCAGATACTTCTGAAACACCTGGCCGTACAACATGGCGCCAAGATAGTAGTTTTTGTCCTTATCGTCTTCAATAATAAAATAGGCATTGGAAAGGTTACGGGCGTATACTGCCAGTTTAGTGTTGTTATTATGGATGGTGTAATACGCCGATTTTACAATACGCAGTTCTTCTCCGACAATCTCTTCCTTAAATGACGGCGCCACGTCCACTGTATCCATGTGGCAGTGCTTTGAGACAAGTTCGCGGAACTTTTCATAAGCATCGGTAAACTTAATACCGGCAATAGCCAGCTTATATTCCAATTCGGCTTCGCTTACCTCGCCGCCGAACATACGAATAATAAGAGCGACTACTGTGTTCCGCTCCGTCCGGGTATAATCGGAAACTATAGACGGGATCACTTTGGAATCGGCAGTAAAAACAGAAGCATGGTCTACCATATAATCGCGCAGCAGATAGTTTTCGCTTATTACATTAACAAAGCCCTGATTCTTGGCGCGTGTTGAATAGAGCCGCGTCATCTCAAACAGGTTGTTGAATTCATCTTCAACGGTAAGGAAAGCATTGTCCCTTACATCCAAATTCCAAAGGTTAGCTTCAACATTAAACACATCGGCAAACGCCTCCTGGCTCTGCGGGTGTCCAATGTAATTACAGATTATGTTGTAATACTGCCCTGCTATCCAACGCATATCCAGCACCGGGAAACGCTCGCTGCTAACCCAAACGGTGTTTGCTATTTGATTACGTAAGGCCACGGAGGACAGCTCAGTCCCAAGGCCGAGGTAATGGGCAATGCTAGGTAGTATTTTATGATGCAAAAAATCACCGTGCGCGTTCCAATACATATAGGAGCAGTTGGCAAGAGTTGGAACAGTGGCGTACACTTCTGTCAGATTAACCTTGAGTATATGGGAAAGGGAATCCACAAGGCCGTCGCAGTTTCGGTCGCAAGAGCAGTAAACAATGTCTTTTGAATCCTTGCCAAGCTGATCTACAATAAGGGAAAGTCCGATCTGTCCGGTAGACGCAATGCGGGACGGCTCAATCAATAAAACGAATTTGACTTGATTTAAGAAGGCGGCGTTCATATCCAGGATACGGCGCTTATAGACATCGGCAAAACGCAAAATACCCACATCGTAATGGTCATCTTCCCGATCGGTGAGTATGCCGATTTTCCATAACTCCGGCGTACCGCAAAAAGCGGAAATGCCATTATGAATCCAATTCTTTACATCATCGGAGGCGCTATCCCGGCCAACTATGATCAGCGCCTTATCATAAGCCAGAAGCCGCCTGACCAGGGGAAGCACAATATAACCCGTTAGGTCTTGATAAAAGGGCACGTTTATTAATACCGATTTTCCTTTTACCATATCAATTGAAGAACGTACAAAACCAGGATCGATGGTATGCCCTTTCTCTTTTAGTTCTGTAAAATATTTGGAAATGACTACATCCAGTTTGTTTTCGCTTTCGGCCAGGTTATCAAGCATATCAAAGGAAGTAATACCTGAAAGGCTGTCTGCCGTGTTGTCAAACAATATGCGGCTTTCAAATAAATCATGGTAAACCCTGCGCAGTATCCCGTAATTGGCTATGCGGTAATATTCATCATCTTCGCCCGCAATGGTTGTCAACAGTTCCTGATAGGTAAGGCCGGACAGGAAGAACAAGACCTCGCCCAAAACCAACACGCCGAATACAGGGTAAAAAGGCGTACTAAAAAACAGCCAGTCAGGGTAAAGCTGCGATAGAGCAAGAATTACTGACGAGATTCCCACGGCAAACCAATAAAAGCCTTTCCATAAGGTCTTGGCCTGGCCAAACTCTTCTTTTAGCACCCAGGCGCTCATGCGCTCGTTATGCTCATAAAATTTACCGGAAGTCTGGTTGAAGAGGAAACGGGCTTTACTCCATACCATATTGGCAATAGGAAGCAGTATGCCTTTTAGTATAAGAAACCCACCGACGATAACGGCATTGAAAATATAATCTAGCCATCTGGTCAGATTGAAATTTGCGATGAACGGGATGTACTGCCTAAGTAGCGCGATTATGGAATTAATCCAATCGTTTACCCTGTTGGCGAGCAGTACGGCTATAACGCAATAAATCACTGCGACAAACGGCAGTATGAATTGTCTAGAGCGTTTTGGTTTGGTTAAATTTATTTTAAATGACAACAAAAGAAGCGTAACAAAGGGCAGAGTGGCAAGTGCGATTCTTAACAGTTCAGACAAAAAACCCTGCACGGCTACGCTCCTTCCTTATCATAGATTTCTTCACGGACTATGATCATGCTCTCGACAAAGCTATAGGGCGCATCAAGGGTTTCGCCTGTATTTTCAAGCTCTAATGATTTTTTTGTTTTATATTGCGAAAGCTCATATAATGGATTGGTGGAGGGCAGCTCCATCAGGAAATTTTCTGTTATTTCTGTATAAGCGCTCACCACTGAAGAATCATTAGACGGTACATCGTATAAAGAGCATAGCTCCCTGTTCTTTTTTATTTTGCTTTCAAGAGCGGAGAGGTGAACCTTCTGCATTTTTCTCTCTGTGTAGTGACTGTCCTGTTTTAGTATAACGCCGGACAACAGGGAACGGGCATACATATATGTGCAAACGCTTGAAAAATAGTCAGAATAAATTTGAGAGCCTTTATTGATATTGTCAAATATGGCCCTGATGGTCTGGTTATATGTTTTAATTATTTTTATGATGCGATGGCGCGAAACCCATAGTGTAAGCAAGCCTCCCACCGCGAGTAAGACAAGCGCGACAAGCGCGAGGCCAAGTGACGCGCCAAAAACTGATCTGCTTATTTTTGCGGAGTTTATTAAAAAGGGAATATATCCGCACAGATACGTAAACAGCGAACATAGGGATATAAGCAGTATATTGCGTTTTGTCAGGCGAAGCCCCAGATTTTTGCGCACAGCATCTCCGGCTTCGGCCACTTCCGCTTTATGCGCGTCCGTGTCGAGTATACCGTACACATTTGCGTTAATTACCTGCGCTTCAAGTTCGTCAATGCGCTTATGAACGCGGTCTATCTGGAAGCGATCAAGCACCTGCTCCCTGCCCGAAAAATCATAAGCCTTATGGCGCGTTTCAAGTGCCTTGCTTGCTACAATTTCCTGCGGGGCGGAAAAAATGTTGTCGATTGTCTGTTTTGTCTCTTGTATATACTCACGCCAAAACCTCGTCTCCAGAATTGGGCAATCGGATGCAAGCCCGAATTCTTCATCCTTTGCCTTCACATCCCCTTCGTCCACATGTTCGAATTTAACAGAGATGTCCTGGCCCGGTACAAGCTCTTTTTCCTTCTCCTGCGTTAATTCCGGCGAGCGCAGCAGACGCTCCTGAATGAATGATTGAACCGACAGAAGGGTTTCGTTGTGTTTGTCAAGCACGCGCCTAAGATCATCGGCGTTAATTTTAAGATCGGCTTTGTACAACCTATACGCCTGAAGCGCCTGTCCCGGAATCTGATTGACAGCCAGTGTGAGTGTTAAAAGAAAAAAACGCCAAAGCTCTCGCGGGTACCAGGTATGCTCCGTGTTTATAAGGTCATAACAAAGAAAGCGGCAAGTGTTTGGGTAGATTTTCCAAAAGTCAGAGCTTTCCTCTTCATAATGAAACTCCCATGCGCGCCGGATCGCCTCACGGGTTGTGTCACGGTCGTCAGGCTCAAACATTTCCCTTGTGGTTAATATCAGCACTTCTTCAGGGCGGTTTTCTTTAAAGGCGTATTTCTTTTTAAACTGTTGGTACCTTTCCTTTTCATCTTTTTCATATTCAATTTCCATTAGGCGTGGCATCAAACCATTACCGCACTTTTTCTGCACCTTTGCCTTTTCACTTTCGCTAAACGTTTCAAACTCACTTACTTTAACGCATTTTCCATTATTGTAAGTGCAGTCATCGTGATCGCAAGTTTTAGGATTGTAACACGCATAAACCATTTCATACCCTTTAACGCCGGGCGAGGGAAAACCCGCCAGCATATGGGTAAGGCAAACCAGAGGGGCAAATTTTTCCTGGTTCAGCAGATTCTTCTCCCCCTCACGATTGCAAATGAAATCAAAGGGATTATGACTATTAAACGGGAATAATTCAGTTTGTGCTGGATGGACAAGAATTATTGCCCGCCATTCAGGGTATCCCTTTATAGACTTGTACAGTTCGGGAACGGCATTCTCGATATCAGTGCCTGCCTCATGCCATGCGCATTGGCATACGCTGCCGCCGTTATCGGTGAGAAATGGTGCGAACAGATGCCTGAATTCGCCAAATAGCCGCGTTGTACGCTGGTCTGTTATTATAACTGTATGCACGTCAATTCCCCCTTTCGATAATATGCCTCCTGCCTATTCGCCTTTTTGCTCCTCTCTCTTTGCTGCTTTTGGCTTATCCGACGTGCTATCGCTAAATTGACGTTTTGTAAGTTCAAAGACTTTTTCTGCCGCTTCGGAAAATCCTTTGTCGGTCAAGACTTTTATAACCACTTGTAGCAGCATCCTTAGGTAATCGTCTATGACAGATGGGAACTTCTTTTTATAGAGCTCAAAGTTAGCAGTAAACAACTCAAGTTGACTTTCAATCAGCGCTACATACCGGCTGCCGCGTTCATTTTCGGGGCATAATGTGCAAATCTGCTCGTACAGCGTTTCAAGGGTTGTTTCCAGCAGCATTAGTCCTTGTTCAAGAATAAATTCATCAGGCGGCATTGTCGCCTTAAAAGCCGCGGCAATACCAAAGATGCTCATAGTGCGGCTATCGCCGGAGAGTTCGCGTAGGGTAAGGGCGTTAATTCCTTTGTATAACGCGCTTTGCTCAAATTTTATAATATTGTCCCTGCGTGCGGCTTCCATTTCATTATTGACGGCGCTTAGTATTCTCTTGACGATTACAGGATTGATAGTTAAAGCGTCAACAATTTGATAGAAGGTGTCGCATTGCGTTCCGTTTGAAACCTCAAGTTTTACTTCTCTGATGCTGTCTTTTAGCCACAAGCTGTATTTGTATTTCTCGCCGACACTCTCAAAACGAATCCGCTCGTACAGGATACCAAGCACGAGAGCCTTATATATGGTTATCTCCTGTTCTTTTTGCAATTCGTCATTTAGATCGGGCATCTCAGAAATAAGATGCCAATGTTTGTGAAGGTGCGGCGTAATTACCGGAGTGGTAAGCGTATCAGGCTCTATGCGGTTGATCATATCAAAATATGACTTATTATACTCACCGGCCTCCAGCCTGACTGTCTTGCTCTTCTGCGGCGGTGAAAACTTAAGCAGATCATATGGGAACAGGCCATAAATGGCGCTGTAGAACAGGATTCTTTCCATAGAGATTTCGTCATCGTCACTTGGAACGCCGCCAAAAGAGAGCAGTTCAGAAAGCACTAAGGCCTCCCGTTCGGGATTGTCTGTCAAGGACAGCTTTTTATTATAAGCGCAGGCATGGATAGGTACAGGTTCCTCGCCTACTGGCCTGTTGATAAACGGATCGGAGAGCTTTTTCGTGTCACTGATAACTTTTTTTACATATTCGGTAATAAGACTGCGCTCCTCATGTCCTTCCTCATACTCAGCTTCAGTTTCCAGCGCCCGTATGATGTCCATCTTTATATCCTGGCTGTATGCTTCCATGACAGAGGTCTTAAAGTGCGCTATGATCTCATTATCGAATATATCCTTGAAGAAGGTGTCCGTCCTGGTCTCCGGCGAGAAATAAAAGAGCCTGACCTGGCTGTATATACGCCTACAGAGATCGCTGGGGATTTGCAAGGCGTTTCCGGTAAACTCCATTTTCTCGTAAAACTTGTCCATGCATTTTTTCGAAGTACAGACATAACGGACAGTGTTGCCTTTTTTATAACTGTACTTTTCTTCCGAAGTCTTTATCTGCCTCTCTATCTCGTTTACGTTGGTGTCGAAGGATTTATAAAACGATTCAAAAGATTTGCACATGCCCCGGACATATTTCAAAGCCGCAGTAAGCACCGCGACATAAGGTGCGGTAATGCGATAATCGGCGATGGTTCCAAGCAGCGATTCATAGCGATCAATAAAATCTTTGACTTCGCCCTCGTACTTTTTGGTCACGCGCGCCCAAAAGCCCGCATCATCAATTTTGCGCATGAAGTCACCAATGTTATCTATTACTTCGGTATCGGGATCGTCAAACAGCAGATCAAAACTCTTGAACGCTTTCTCGGCAAGCTCTTTTTTCTTCTCCGCCTCTGCGAGTTTTTGAGCTAGAGTTTGCAAGGTCTGATACAGGAAATAGCGTGCAGCATTTGGATGAATAAACTCTTTGCTGCTGTCCCGCATATATGTTTCAATTTGAGTTGGAAGTTCACTGACAGTAATGTCCTCGTCCTCACTAAACTTAAAGAGTTCATACGAAGCTGCACGGCCTACATCCCCGATGCGCCGGGTAACCAACTCCTTATATGACAGCAGATAGTTATAAGCGTTTCTAAAGTCATCCATGTCTATTTTTTCTCTGCCACCGGAGGTAAGTTTTTCTATTGCGCTCTGAGCCGTGTCACGGCTGTTGTCAATCTCGCTTTGACCGCTTTTGGATATGCGCTGAACAAATTTCTCAAGCTCATTGATGTATTCGTTCCATTTGTAGCTAATCTCGGTAAAGCCGTCTTTGTCAAAGCGGGATGAGGAATTCTTTGTAAACTGGGCGAAAGCGTTGCCATTTTCGGCGGCAAGAACGACCGAGCGTATATATTCCGTTGCTGGGTCTATTTCGGAAACATTATGCCCTTTCAATCGTGCCCGGTTATTTTCGATGCTCTTTTTTTGAAAATCTTTGTCAAACACCGTCCAGTGATCTGAAACAGTATGCGCCGCCCATTTGAGCGCTATATAGCGGAGTATATGATCAGACGGGTAAACAAGCTCCGATGCGCCTGCGCCGGCATAACGGTTGCGGCTCTGTCCTGACACCAGAGTCCTGATGGTATTGTCCTCTGACGAGTTGCTGCGCGTATTCATGGGGCCTATTGACTGCGCGTATATACAGGTGGCGGCATGTTCTAAATACTGCTGGGTGGAATTCAATTTTTTACCTTCGATATTCTGCGCATCGAACATAAAACAGAAATCCATTGGCAGCACATCGTATTCCTCGAACTCTTTTGTCCCCACTTTTGGGAACATCAGATGCACCTTGTCTTTATAGCGCTCCGGCAGATTGCCGTCAGCTTTGAGTATAAAAGCGTTTAACTCGCGCAGTACTGCATAAGCGTTTGACTTGAAAGCATTGCGCATGGGCTCCGCCGCTACCGAGTCGTAAAGGATTTCCGGCAGAATAAAAAAACCGCGTGTGATGCTGCCGGGTATTTGAATTTTGGTTTTTAAGAATTGTTTGATATACATGGAAACAGGGAGGATAAGGCCAGAACCTGTCCCGCCTGCCAGGGTGCTGACGATTATTATACGAAGCACCTGTGTACTCGGCATACTTTCCAGCTTGTAAAGGTCATAAATCGCATTGTCCAGCGGCTCCATATAACCGCGCTTCATGGCAGTTACAAAGGCGAGGTGAGAAATAGCGCGTACCTGGCCGGCGCCCTCACTGAGCGTTTTACGGTACAAATTTGGGTTAACAGGAAAAGAATTATCCCGCGTATCCTCATCAAGATGCAGATAATCCCCCACCGTCATATTGGTAGATGTCTGCACAGCGCGAATAAAAGGATTCTCCTTTTTGATTCTGTCAAGTTCGTTGGCATCTGTATCAAATACCACGAAATTTATTCTTTCCCTTTGTTTTTTGTCGGTGATCATCGCCGACAACTTGGCTGTGACCTGTGATCCCACTCCTCCAAGACCCACGATTAAAGTTGGTGCAAACTTACTCATTTC